>CAZITS010000584.1:0-4337 GCA_964542185.1 uncultured Pirellulaceae bacterium | reverse complement strand
CGAACACGGGCCTGGCGCTCAGTCATTCGGAGTCGGCTGCAGTCACGTCCACTTCGTGCCGCATTACGATGGCCTGAGAGTTTCCTGACGATCTTGCGACGTCCGTCACATTTCCGGAAATCGACTTTCACTTTCATTATCAGGCACACATGAAAATCTGTGGTCGTGGTGACTGCTCCGAACTCTGTCCGCGCATCGTAACACGCCGTACGGGTTTGCGTTCTCACCTGATGGTCGATTGATGGCGTCGGCCGGATACGACCGGTCGATAAAACTTTGTAACGTCGACGATCTGAAGGTCTGAAAGGGAGTTGAAGAACGGACTCGGATTAACGGTGCGTCACGACTTCGCAGAGGCAAACAACTGAGCTGACTGGAAAGCTGTTTAACAATCTAAGGTGCACGTAAACAACTGACTGGAATGGCGACACACCCCTGGCGAATTTCTAGCGGAGGTGGATCGGACGCCGGCCGTGGTGCCACGAGCAGGAAATGCTGGTGAGCGGTGTGGTGCGGGCTCCGTCTGGCGGAGCTGCTGATTGCTGACGGGGTGACTTTCAAGAACCCGGCCGTCGCAAACAGGGGCTGCGCAGAACGTAGTTCAACGCGCAGGGATGGAAGAAACTGAAGCTTAGGAGATCAACTCGGGAATTAGCTTGCCGGTGTCTTCGACCAGGTATTGCGGGCGACCATTGAGGTCGTTGATGGTCGTGTGACGCGGGTCAATTCCGAGGTGGTCGAACAGCGTGGCATAGACTTCGCCGAAGGTCACGGGACGGGCGGCGGCTTCACCGGCGATTCTGTCCGTAGCGCCGATGACCTGTCCGTGTTGCATCGACCCACCGGCCATCAACGCGCAATTCACTTGTGGCCAATGGTCGCGGCCGACTCTGGCACTGATCTTTGGAGTCCGGCCGAATTCTCCCCAAATGACGACCGCACAATCGTCCGCCAGGCCGCGCTGATGCAGATCTTCGACCAACGCACTGACGCATTTGTCGAAAATCGGGAAGTCTTCCTTTTCACGCGTAAAGATTCTATTGTCGGCCCGGCCTTCCGCGTTCAAGCCGCCGTGCCAGTCCCACTTGCTGTAGTTCAAAGTGACAACGCGGGCGCCGGCTTCGATCACTCGCCTGGCGAGCAGCATACTCTGCGGCACGCGGGGAGCGCCGTTGGCATCGATCATGATCGTCGGGTCGCCGGTGCCGTAGCGAGCCACGACACGAGGATCTTCCCGGGAGAGATCGAGGGCTTCAGCCAGCTTCGACGATGTCAGTAATCCCATCGCCTGTTCGGTGAAGGAGTCGAAGCCCGTCATCGCTGATGTGTGATCGATGTCGCGTCGAAGGACGTCGAAGCTCTTTAAGAGCGATTCTCTGTCGGCGAGCCGGTCCAATGTAATGCCGTTGAGAACCATGTCTTTTCGGGTGTCACCTAAGGGGCGCAAAGGCGAATGCGACATCCCGAGGTAGCCTGGACCGGGTTCATTGTAGGGACCGTGTGTGCACGTGTAGCACAGGCTCACGAACGGTGGAGATTCCGGGTAGGCGGATCCTTGTATTTTGGACACCATCGTTCCGAACTGCGGCCAACCGCCGGTCGGTTTGGGCTTTCTCGGATCGCGTCCGTTAAAGACTTGGATCGCGTCGTGCCCGTGTTGGTTGCCGACCAGTGAGCGAATGACGGTTAACTTGTCCGAGAGGTTTGCCAGACGCGGAAATGCCTCACAGATGTCGAAGCCGGGAACTTTGGTAGCGATCGGACGCCAGGGCCCCGCGATTTCTTTTGGAGCTTCCGGCTTGAGGTCAAACATGTCCTGGTGGGGAGGTCCGCCGACCAGATAGATCATGATGACGGATTTGGGCGACTTTCGGCCCGATACGGATTCTGCTCGCAACAGATCCGGCAAAGACCAGCCCCCTGCAGTCCCCAGCGCCCCGAGTGTTCCGATCTTCAGTAGATCACGTCGCGAGACACCGTCGCAAAAATCGCCGCGTGAATTCGAAGGTCCGGCAACTGTCAACATGCTCAAACTCCTGCTAGCAGCAACGTCGTGGGACCCCGCATCATGCGTAAGGCCACTCTCTTTATATCAACAACTTCGGAAGAATTACATGCTGTTCTTGCCACATCTTCCCTGAAACACCCCCGCGCGATGCTTGTGACGAGGGCCAAAACAAGTTGTGTTTCGGCGTTTCCTGTAGTGCGGGCCCAGCTGCGTTTTGTTCCAAAAGGTCTTTGATTATTCGCCAGTCGCTGTAGCGTGTTTCCGTCGGATTTTACGTGCCCCGCTGGGAAAGTGCTGTGTTTCCCGACTATTCGCACTCTGTTGGAGTCCCTCCTCCACTACTTTCGCGAGCTGTCGCTGGCACTCAAGCAGCACCGTCCAAGTCGTTAAATGTCAAGGGCTTGGGCGAATTCTTTCGTGCCGCCGGCGAGGTGGGCTGAGCGCACGGTGCCGCAGGTTATCTGCAGGTCTGCATCGAGAGACGCAGGTGGTGTAGTGGATATGCCGCATACCGTGCCGCTTTCGATCGGAGCGGGCGTCTTTTCCGGATACGGTGCGTTTGGTTCGACTCCGCCAGGGAGTACTTGTTCAGCCGGCAGTCCAACGCATCCCAGTGTGCCTGCTGGCCGACTGAGTGCAGCAGCTGGCAAAAAAGGCTCGTTTTTGCGGTCCCAGGAAAGCTTGCGGTCAGTTCAGTCGGGCGGTTGTCGACAGCAGCTGTCGGTTCGGGTTTAAATATCCGCAAGGATCTGTTGGTTACCTGATGTGAGAATCGCATGACATGGTCTTTCCCGTTGATGTTCTGGTTTGCTGTGTTTTTATCTCTGTTGACGCCGGTTGCCGGTGCCGCGGAGAAACGCGTGGCTCGGAGTGTGTTCAATGATGATGGACAGGTGCTGGCTGAAGCGCCCGGCGAAAACTCGGCAGCGTTCATCAAGGGGTGGCTGAATCGCGAGTCCGAGGCGGTCCCCTTCACGACATTCGTGTACCTGGCCTGCATGCCCGACATCTGCTTCTACGACACCAAGGCCGGCGAACTGTATGGAGCGCGGAACAACAGGAAAGACGGCGTCTACATCAAGGGGATTCTGGACCTGCTGAAGCAGGGCACCGACCCGTTGCAACTCGTCACCGAGCACATGCAGGCCAAGGGCAAGGAAGTGCTGGCGGCTGTGCGCATGGGTGACACCCACCATGTCCGGCTCAACAAATTCGATGATCTTTGCTCGCAATTTTCCATCGATCATCCTGAGTATGTAATCAAGCAACCGGATGGCCGGACCAACGAGACCGCACTGGATTACTCGTTCGCCGCTGTACGGAATCACCGGATGGGAATTATGAGGGAGATCATTACGGAGTATCCCGTCGATGGTCTCGAGTTGAACTTTGTCCGCTGGGCCAAGCACTTTCCGAGGCACCAGGGGCGTGAAAAGGCACCGATCATGACCCGCTATGTCGGGCAGATCCGCGAGATGATGGACAAGTCGGGGCGTCGTCGGAAAAACGGCCAGCGTTTGACCCTGGGGGTGCGGGTTCCCGAGTCACTACACGCCTGCTGGCTGGCGGGAGTGGACATCGAGAGCTGGGTCAAGCAGGGTTGGGTCGACTTTGTAGTGGTTTCGACCTGGAACAACACCGATCCCCAGACACCTGTCGACGAGTTTGCCCGATTCACACGTCCGGCGGGTGTCGACACGATCGTGACGATGGGCAATATGATCGGCTCGTATTCGTCCGGACCTCCGCTGCCGCTCGATCGCGGTGTTGCCACCTCAGCAGAACACGCCAAAGGATACCTGAGCATGTTGCTGAACACAGCTGAGGCGCGGGGCGCGGCGGCCAATTTCTATACGTACGGAGCCGATAGCATTTCGTTCTGGAATGTCGGCGCGCACTTTGGCCGCGCGGTGACGGCAGCTCCCGAGCAGCGAAAGCGGATCGCCGCGTGGACCCAGGCGGTGCGCACGCGCGAGGCTGTTTTCGCCGGGCCTCGCACCTATCGATTTTTGCCGATGGGCAAGGGCATCGGTCAGCGAAAACCACCGTTCCGGAATTATCCGTGGTACGACGAGGGCTCGAGTGCGCTGGGCCATAAAAACAGCCCGACCCTGCTCTTCTCCGAGGATTTGATCGGCAAGCGGCAGGTCTTTCCATTCCGAGTGGCAGACGGCCGGCGGGGCGAGCATCTGTCCGGGCGATTCCGGTTCTGGTTCTATCATGTCACTGATAACGACCGTGTCGACATCGACATTAATGGCGTGGCGATTGACAAGAAGCACATCCGTCGGATTCCGGCCGGAAAGTTGCGCGGGGGCCTCAAGGGGAC
>CAZITS010000583.1:0-4340 GCA_964542185.1 uncultured Pirellulaceae bacterium | reverse complement strand
CGCCGATTGCGGTTGTCGCGTTGTGTGCGTTGTCATGAGCGCTCGTCGGCAGTCGTAGATTTCAGGAGTGTGACTCAATGATTACTTTATTTGCGTTTTTCTTTACCTTTTCGTTTTCGTATGTGATCACGATTGGGGTGGTCTGGCTAACGGCGGATGACAATGACAACCCGTTTACCCGGTTTGGTACGAAAGGCGTGTTGCTGCGCTGTGCTGCTTTCGAATTAATACCTTGGATTGCTGGAATCGTTGCCATTGTGGTTATAGCGGTTGCGTCTGGCATGATGTTCATTTTTGCGGGGCTCTTGGGCCTGGCAGTGTTTCTGGGGATTATGAGCTGGGCGGCCGGGCTGTTGTTTGAGCGGGAAATAGCGGACGGGCTGATTCTTTCCGTTTCGCTAATTGGCGTGAACGTGGGAGTGGCTTATGGTATCCCGCACATGCTGACTATGATGTTGTCGTGACGGCAGCAAGCAACCGATGACAGCAGGCCGATCCACGTAACACGCGGGTTTCAAAGCGACCCGATGGAGGCGGCCAACCACGATGATTCAAGACGTGGGATGACTACCGGTGGGCCACGAAGGAGCTGCGGGTGTTTTTCCTGAATATCGTTTTCGCGTTGGCATGTCTGGATGTGGTTACAGGCCTGACCGCGGTCGTCTGTTACATCCTGGTGCTGGTCAAGATGTTTCGTCACGAGGAATCTACACTGGCGATCGTTTGTCTGTTGACGACACCATTTGGGATCGGGCCAGTGATCGCGCTGATTTATGGCTGGACGATGACGCGTCAATGGGACCTGAAAGTCACCATGGTGGTCTGGTCGGTTTCGATGGGGGTCTGGGTTGTCGTCGCCTGCCTGGTGCTTTTTTCGGCCGCCGCTCTGAGTGGGTCGTCGTAATGGAGATCGGCTGGCATTCCCCGGCAGGGCCAGCCGCCTCGTTTTGTATACGCAGCGGCTAACGGTCGTTTTCCATGCGCGCCTGGCGGCGGGCGATGGCCGCGGCAATCTCTTCTTCGATGGCCGCCAGCGAGTGCAGCGGTGCCAGTGGATCGGCGCAGGGGGTGACCCGGTTGCTGTCCGGGTCCCAGTCGACCGGGCCGTAACGGGCGGGTCCGGCCTGGCCGCCCAGCACGTGCCCCAGGGCATCGCCCTGATTGAAGTGCCAGAATTCGAAGGGAAAGTGGATGAAGCCGTGGTCTTCCAGGACCGCCGTGATCTCCAGCCGGTTGTGCAGTTCCTCCGGTGTGACGAAAGGCGAACGCATCGGTGTCCGCTCGCTCATCTCCAGGTAGGGCCCGCCCCGCCAGATTTCGCCGCCGTTCTGGCGATCGAGCACCGAGATGTCGATGGCCGATCCCGACATGTGGGTGCCGGTCTTGGGAATATTGGCAATCAACACCATGGCACGGTGAAAAATCAGTTCCGATGCGGGCACTTCCCCATTATTTTCCCAGATACACTTTTCCAGAATGGCGTCGAACACGTCCTGCTTGCGGACCAGTTGTCCCTGCATTTCCAGCGACCGAAACGCGTCCTCGATTTTCAGGATCCAGCCCCGCGCGTTCATCGCCTGGCCGACGGTGATCACCTGGTCCACCAGCCCTGCGCGGATGAAGAAGACCCGCTCCAGGTCCCCGGCGATTTTGGTGTCGGAGAATTCCATTTCCACATCGGCCGTGGCGGCGGCGTCCACAATCGAGGCGAATGGTTCGTGGCATTCCGCTATTTCGAACGGCAGAACTTGCTGGATCAGGTCGTAGCCCGCCTGCATCTGCTCGGCCCAATAGGCGCGCCGCGCGGCACCGTCATTGTCAGGAGTCATCAGTGGATCTCGCGAGGAGGAGAGAAACCGAGCCCAGTCGCTGCGAGCTCGCCGGTCAGTTGCCAGGGCGACAGGGTTTACCTTTAGGTGTCTCCGACCGAACCATCGGGCCACTGCAGCGTGCCCCGCGTTCTGGCGAAAGGCCGCGCTGGATGCTTTTTGGCCTCTTCTTCGTCGATGTCGATACCCAACCCGGGGCCGGGGGGCAGAGCTGCGTAACCGTCTTTGTAGGCAATGTGGACACCGCCGTAGAGATTCTCTTCCCAGGGCGCGTATTTTCGCGCCTGGTTGAATTCATGGATCACACAGTTCGTGCTGCAGGCGTTGACGTGCAGCCCAGCCAGTGTCATCACAGGGCTCTGGGCGTTGTGGAGTGCTACATCGATGAAGTGCGCGGCGGCCATCGAAGCGATCTTTTTGCATTCCGTAATCCCGCCCGCGTGAATCACGTCGGGATTGACGTAACTGACCAGGTGATGGTCGATCATCTCTTGCACACCGAACTTCATGAACTGGCTTTCACCCTGGCAGAGGGGGACTCGTACGCGATCCGAAAGCCATTTCATCTTGCCGATGTCTGAGGTGAGCATCGGTTCTTCCACGAAGAAGGGCCGCAGCTCTTCAACACGGGTGCAGAATTCGAGCGCCATCTCCGGTTTGAATTGTGTATGGGCGTCGTAAAGGATATCGAAATCGTCACCACCTGCGTCACGCATCTGTTGCAGCCGGACGATTTCCGCTTTCACATCCCAGGGCTGTTTAATGACTCCATTGACGGCCAGACTGGGACCTGTCTTGATGGCATTAAAACCACGTTCCTTGGCCTGGTGAACACCCTCTGCGGAACCACCGTGGATGTAGAGCCGGATCTTGTCCTTGGCGGCCCCTCCCAGGAGCTGGTAAATGGGCGCGTCGAGGACTTTGCCTGCGATATCCCAGAGCGCGATATCGACAGCGCTGACGGCGCTGTTGAGGATCGGGCCACCCCGCCACCGTGGCCAGCGGTACATGGCTTGCCAGTGCTTCTCGATCTGCAGCGGATTCTTGCCGACGATGTAGCGTTCGTGTTCCTGAATCGCTGCAATCATCGTGGCAGCACGTCCCCGAATACCCCCTTCACCCACGCCGGTGACTCCCTGGTTGGTATACAGCTTGACGAAGATGTAATTCATCGAGCCGGTCCAGACCGGGATCACTTTGAGTCCGGTGACTTTGAGGTTTTCCGGTAGTTTGGCTTGCACTTCGGGGGGGAACAGCTGGTAGCCGCCGAGCGCGTGGGCTGCGCCTGCGGCCAGGCCTGTTTTGGCAAAGGTTCTACGGTCCATCAGGGACTCCCGGATCGGTCAACAGAGTGATGGCTATGCGCAGGGTCACGACCACCGTATCGGCCAAGGCGGTGCTGTCCGGTCCCCGGCCTGGTGTGCTGTGGTGCTTGCGGCCTGCGCAACGAAGCAGACAATCCTACACCACGGTTGCGCCGGTTGCACCGTCCCTGGTCCTGGAACCGGCCCTGGAACCGGCACTGGGATCGGCTGCCGGTGGGAGGTATCATCGGGCACAACTCGTGCCATTCCGGATCGATGTGGCAATCGTGATGCGCGCCGCAGCTGATGGCCGTCAAACCCAGAGGAGATTCCCATGCGTGTCGATGCAGGTTCAGCTCGAAGGTGTGTGGTCTGGGGCGCACTGTTTTGTGCCGTCTTGGCGGTTCCCGCAGCTGCCGGGGGCACGGCGCCGCGGGAAGAGATCGTGATCCGTGATTTGCGCGTCTGCCAGCCCCAGACGGCACTGGCCGAAACGCGTCACGCCGGAAAGTGGCAAGTGATCAGTTACGCTTCAGGTGACATTGTGGGACACATGCTGGCGGCTCCCTCGCTGATCGACCCGCCGACGGTGACACTGCCCCTGAATTACCAGGGTTGGTACCGTGTCACCGTAGGAATCTGGAACCCACTTTGGGGATATGACGGCCGTGAGTCCGTGCTGAAACTCAAGCTGACCGATGACCCCTGTTTTCGGATTGTCAAGTCGACGGGACCGACGGGCTACAAGGGCACGATTTTGCAGGAATACGAATTCGGTGCCCGCGATCTGAGTGGCCAGGATTTATTGATCAGCAAACGTAACGGTCAGAAAGGCTATCTGGCATATGTGCGGCTGGCGCCGCTGTCAGCAGACCAGGTTGCGGCGCTGTTGGCGCGACGGGCAACAGCAGCCACGCGTGTCCTGGTTGCCAGCCATGATGGCAGCGGGTACCTCACGCGAGGTGGTGGCATTGCGATTACCTCCCGCGCCGACATTTGGGCCGAGATCGAGCCCTACCGACATACCGACGTCAAACGTATCAGTTGGGCCGTCAATTACAGCCACACGACGAATTGGCCCTCGCGTGTGGGGACGTTGTTCTCGCGCGAGTTTACCCCTGGTACGCGCGCGGAGGCAACGCTATTTGCGGCGCTTAACGGATTGATGGATCAGAGGATCAATACCCTCCAGGAGGCCTGCCAGCAC
>CAZITS010000582.1:0-4342 GCA_964542185.1 uncultured Pirellulaceae bacterium | reverse complement strand
GGCATGAACCGCGGTTGGACCTTGCAGGACCACTGGCGGAGCGGGCGACGGGCGCCCGGACGCAGCATCCGCAGCGAGTGCGCACGTCGCATCCTCCAATACAGCCCGCTGTTGGGAATCGTGCTGGGCCGAGCGAAACAGCGACGTCGCGATTCCGGCAATCGCATCGAGATGGACCCCCTCCGCGGTGGCCACATCGAGCAATTCGGCAGCGATGCGGATCGCTACGTTGCGGGCTGCGGGGCTGCGCCAGAACCCGGAAGCGTTCAATCCAGTGATGCCACAAATCGCGTTACCCATGCAGTTGGCCGCCAGTTTTGACCACCGCGCGCCCCATAAATCGGTTGTCGTCCGAGCACGACCAGCGCTGGTCATCACCTCCGCCCAGCGAGTTACCCGCGGCGTCTCGACACCGCTTGGTTCCCCCACAGCAAAACAGCGACGATCAAAGGCATTGGTTCGTTCGACGTGACCCGGCTCATACATGCCCGCCCCGATCGTAACCACACAACCGACGACCCGTGACCAACCCACTACTTCCGCAATCGTTTCTTCGTTAATGCTGTTTTGCGCGGAGACAACGAAGCCACCCACAGCCAAATAGGGTTCGATGAATGTCGTTGCCCAACGGGTGTCGTACGACTTGACGCACAGCAGTACCACATCAAACCGCGGCTGTTGGGCGGACACCTCGCCTAAATGCAGCGCCGGAACCTGGACCGTAAATTCTTCCTCCTGCGCAGTGATCTTCAGGCCGTGGCGACGGATCTGGTCGACATGCGCCGGCCAGGTGTCGATGAACGTAACGTCGGCACCTGCACGGCATAAATAACCGCCGATCACACCGCCGATCGCGCCCGCACCGAGTACTGCGATTTTCTCTGCCATCGTTCACGTCCATTCCAAGGCCAGTGCAGTCGCCACGGGAACCCCTGCAGCTCCCTCCCTGGGCGAGTCGTCGGAGACAACAGTACGCCAATCCGGTGCCGCGGTGGTTGCTACGGTGCGCACGTCAAAACGTGTAACCGCTTTCCGCGTGTTCGGTGAGATCGAGCCCGCGATCTTCCTGCTCTGCGGAGACGCGCAAGCCAACGGTTTTTTCGATCAACCAGAAGATGGCTGCAGAGGCGATTAGCGTGTAAACAACGGTCACAATCGCTGCAACCAGTTGCGCCTGGAGCTGCGAGAACATCGTCATACCCTCGGCATAGCCAGTACCCCCCAGTTGCGGCGACGCAAAAAAGGCAACCAGCAGCACACCAATCAGGCCACCGACGCCGTGCACCCCAACCACATCGAGCGAATCATCGTATCCACAACGTCGTTTGAGCGTGGTTGAGGCAAAAAAGCAGATCAGCCCGGAGGTCACACCGATCGCAAATGCCCCCGCTGGCCCCACATTACCCGAGGCGGGAGTAATCGCTGCCAGGCCCGCAATCGCACCAGTCGCAGCGCCCAGTACGCTCGGTTTGCCATTGACGCGCCACTCAATACACATCCAGGTCAACGTTGCCACACAGGCCGACAGGTGCGTCACCAGCAGGGCCAACGACGCAGAACCATCTGCGGCCAGGGCACTGCCTGCATTGAACCCAAACCACCCGACCCACAACATGGCAGAACCGATAATCGTATAGGTGAGATTGTGGGGAATCATCATTGCTTCGGGGTAACCCCGCCGCTTCCCGACCATAATGCAAGCTACCAGGGCGGCGATGCCGGCCGTAATATGGACCACGATGCCGCCAGCAAAGTCGATCACATTCTGGCTGGCAAACCACCCTCCACCCCAGGTCATATGGCAAATCGGTACGTACACCACCAACAGCCAGAGCGCCGAAAACCAGAGTACCGCAGCGAACTTCATCCGTTCCACAAACGCTCCAATTACCAGCGCCGGAGTGATGATGGCAAACGTCATTTGAAACGCGCAGAACAGATGTTCGGGGATGGTCGTATCCGCCCGAATAGCACCTGGCTGGACACCGCTCAGAAATGCCATTCCAAACGACCCGATAAAGGCATTCCCCTCCGTACCGAGCGCCAAGCTGTAGCCCACCGCAACCCACACCACTGAGACCAGGGCCGCCATCACAAAGCAATGCATCAGCACCGATAGAACATTCTTGGTGCGGACCAGACCCCCGTAAAACAGGGCCAAGGCAGGAATCGTCATGAACAAGACCAGGGCCGTGGCGACCAGAATCCAAGCGGTGTTTCCGCTGTCTATTTGCGCCGAGGCAACAGCTGGTGCGTCCTCTTGGGCCAAGCCCGGTGTGCTACCCAGCAGCAGCAGGCAACAACTCAGCAGGGCCATCTTCAACGGCGTGCATACCCCCATGCCGGGGCGCAGGTAAGCTAACATGCGTACTCCTCGTCGAGTGGTCCGGAGAAGAAGACTCCGAATGGCTTTGATCTCGTCGAGTGGTTCTTTTCCGTCCGCCGACCCAGAATCGGACCTTGCTCGAAAACCGCGAACTTAAACCACGATACGGGCCGTTGTCCAGGGGTGCAGAGGGATCCAGCCTGGCGCGGCGCAGGCAACCGGATCCTCTTGAGAACGTTGATTTCGATGCGTTTTCCTCGTAGTCTCATTGGGGAACCAACGGCACAGCAGAACGTGAGAGATCCCCCGCGATGTTAGGGACCAAATGCCAAGTATTAGTGCTGTGCTGCTGCATGCTGCCAACGTGGGGACAGTGCGATCCGGGCACCAATCTCCAGATACACGAAGCCGACATCGCCACCGTCCACCGCATGATCCGCGCCGGGCGGATCACAGCGCGCCAGCTGGTCGATGCGTCTCTTGCGCGGATCGACGCCTATGATCAACGCGGACCCGCCCTGAATACCATCATCTGCGTCAACCCGCGCGCCCGGCAGCGCGCCGACGCACTCGACGCGAACTTTCTCCGCAGCGGTAAATTGAGCGGCCCGCTGCACGGTATCCCAATGATCATCAAGGACAATTACGATACCTCCGATCTACCGACCACGGCAGGTTCACTGTCACTTGCCCAATCGATTCCACCCGATGACGCGTTTCAGGTGAAGCAGCTACGGGCCGCGGGCGCGATTATCCTGGCCAAGTCCAACATGGCTGAGTTTGCCTTTTCACCCTACGAAACTCTCGGATCGGCACTACCGGGACACACCCGGAACCCCTATGCCACCGATCGCGTACCGGCCGGATCAAGCGGGGGAACCGCGGCGGCGATTGCTGCCAGCCTGGCGGTCGTCGGTCTGGGAACCGACACGGGCAATTCGATCCGCGGACCTGCCTCCCATACCGCCCTGGTGGGCATTCGTTCCACCATGGGTTTGACCAGCCGAGATGGGATCGTGCCGCTGTTTCTGGATCACGATGTTGGGGGTCCGCTGGCGCGATCGGTCGCGGACGCCGCGGCAGTCCTTCAGGTCATTGCCGGCTACGATCCGGCCGATCCGATTACTGCAGCAGCCCGGGCCCATCCGGTACCAGACTATCTGCAGCAACTCGATCCCCACGGACTACAGGGTGCGCGGCTGGGCGTGGTACGACAGGTTTCCAATCGACCCGCTGCCGATCCCGAAGTACTGCAGCGCTTTCAGCAAGCGCTCGACGCACTGCGGCGCGCCGGGGCAACCGTGATCGACCCGGTAACTCTGCCGGTCTACGACACAATTGCGCCAAACGCGTACTGGTGTCCCCGGTTCAAGTACGATCTGGAAAACTACCTCAAGAGTCTGGGCCCCCCAGCACCGGTGCGTACCTTGGCCGCGATTCTGGAATCCGGCCGGTTTCACCCCTCCATCCGCAGCCGCCTTCAGTTCTTCGCGCAGTTCAGCGGGCCACTGGAGAATTACCGGAACTTCCGGCAAGCTCAGGCACATCGCCAGCGGCTGCAGAGCGCCGTCGGTGAGTTAATGCAGCAGCAGGAACTCGACGCTCTGGTCTATCCTACCTGGAGCAATCCGCCGCGGCGGATTGGAGACCTGGAATCCCCCCATGGCGACAACAGTCAAATCCTCTCACCCCAAACCGGATTTCCGGCGATCACGGTACCGATGGGATACGTGCGTGGAACATTACCAGTCGGTCTCCAGTTAATGGGCCTGGCCTGGACCGAAGCAACTCTGATCAAACTGGCCTACGCCTACGAACAGGCGACCCACCACCGCGTCGCACCATGCACAACCCCCCCCCTCCCCTGATGCAGCAGTGACCCGATTAAACCCACAGTTCGATCCGCGGGACCGGTGGCCCCTGTTGCAGCACAATGGGTTGCAGCAAACCTGTTTTCTCGGCAAGCGATTCCTGGCGGCCGTGCTAGTCGTCTGCCTGGCGGGACCGTTGCTGCCC
>CAZITS010000581.1:0-4349 GCA_964542185.1 uncultured Pirellulaceae bacterium | reverse complement strand
CGACAGAGACTAGAAAGCCATCCCAGAATATTCCACTATGGTGTAGTACCGATCGCATTGTATGATCGGGAGGTGATGGTGACCGGTTCCTTATGGCACCGCGGTCCGCTTAGCCCCTCCCTGGAGACCGGGTTGATTCCTATGGCACTGAATTCTCTGACGACTCGACAGCTGGCATTGGCATTGGTACTGGCAATCTCAGGTAGCCAGGTTGCGTTTGCAGCCGACCCGGAGATTGACTTCAGCCGTGACATTCTGCCGCTGCTTTCGAATAACTGTTTCAAATGTCATGGTCCCGATGAAACCAATCGAGCGAGTGAGTTGCGGTTGGACCAGCAACCCAGTTCGCTGGCACGACTCGATTCAGGCCATACGGCTGTCGTGCCGGGCGACAGCGCCAACAGCGAATTGTTCCGCCGTATTTCGTCGGCCGATCCTGACGTAAAGATGCCGCCAGTCGATTCGATGAAGACGCTCACTGACAAACAGGTCCGTTTGATTCAAAAGTGGATCGACAGCGGAGCAAAGTGGTCAGGGCACTGGTCGTTTCGCGTGCCAACCCGAGGCCAGGTACCAGCACCGGTTGGCGAATGGAAAGCAAACAATGCGATCGACCGTTTCATTCATGCATCCTTGGCGCAGCACAACCTTGTACCCGAGCCGAGCGCGTCGAAAGAGTCCCTGATCCGGCGCGTCACTCTCGACTTGATTGGTTTACCTCCGACGGTGCAAGAGATTGACGACTTTTTGAATGACAATTCGGACCAGGCCTATGAACGTGTCGTCGACCGGTTACTGAAGTCGACCAGGTATGGGGAACACATGGCGCGCTTCTGGCTGGATGCCGCACGTTATGGTGATACCCACGGATTGCATCTGGACAATGAACGTTCGATCTGGCCTTACCGAGATTGGGTGATTGGGGCGTTCAACCGCAATCAACCTTTTGATAAGTTCACAATGGAACAACTCGCTGGTGATCTGCTGCCCAAGCCATCCTTGGAACAAAGGGTCGCGACAGGGTTTAACCGCTGTAATGTAACGACCAGTGAAGGCGGTTCCATCGATGACGAGTATTACGTGCGTTATGCCGTCGATCGAGTGGAAACCACCGCCACGGTTTGGCTCGGGCTGACTGCGGGATGCGCTGCCTGTCATGACCACAAATTTGATCCGTTGAGCCAGCGCGAGTTCTACCAGTTGTTCTCTTACTTTTTTAGTTTGACCGAGCGGGCCATGGATGGGAACGCTCTGTTGCCGCCGCCTACGGTGAAAGTGCCCGCCGCGACCCAAGTGGCAGAGAAAACCAGGTTGACCGCTGAAATGGGTGCTGCGAATCAAGCGGTGACGCAGATTCTCGAGAATGCCGAATACGAGGATGCGTTCAAGGGGAATGAGTACCCGGCTTTCCAGAAGACCGATAACGTCTGGTTCGATGATGCACTCCCAGAGGGTGCGAATCGTAACAATACGGTCTGGGAGTTTGTTGCCGCTCCTGATCACCCGGTGTTCAGTGGGAAAAATTCGACGACGCGTACGGGAGAGGGCATCACGCAGCACTTTTTCACCGGTGCCAAGAAGCCCTTTGTCATCGGCAAGGCAGATGTACTCTTTGCCTATGTCTATCTTGACTCCGAAAATCCACCGGAGGCGGTGCAATTGCAGTTTAACGATGGTAGCTGGGAACACCGCGCGACCTGGGGAGCCGACAAATGTTTTGGAGCGGGACGAGATTATGAAGGCAATCGTCGCAAGGGTGATTTGCCGGAAAAGGGAAAGTGGGTTCGCCTGGAAGTCGCTGCTGCTGAAGTGGGATTGAAACCAGGGGCCAAACTCAATGGGTGGGCATTTACTCAATTTGGTGGAACGGTCCACTGGGATAAAGCGGGTAGCGTAGGGGCCGTCCAGCTTTCACCGGAACAACAGGAATCGTTGGCGATTTGGGAACATTACCAGAGGACGGTTGGTGGTGCATTGCCCGACAATGTCAAGAAGATTGTTGGTGTGAAGAGCGACCAACGTAACGAAACGCAGCACAAACAATTGCTGCGTTACTATCTCGAAAATGTAAATCCACAAATGGTAGCGAAGCTGACCGGCCCAAAGCAGAAAGCTGCGGAACTCAAGAAAAAACTGGATGACTTGGAGAAAGCGATTCCCGCAACGCTCGTGATGGAAGATCGCAAGCAAGCGAGGCAGGCTCACATCCTGGAACGTGGTGAATACACACTTGCCAGAGAACCTGTCGAATCTTCTGTGCCCGAGTGGATCGCTCCAGCGGTCGAGGGGGCTCCGAAGAATCGACTCGGCCTCGCGCAATGGCTCGTTCAACCGAATCACCCGCTGACGTCGCGGGTGACGGTGAACCGTTACTGGCAGCAGTTTTTTGGCATTGGTCTGGTCCGTACCTCCGAGGACTTTGGCGTGCAGGGAGAGCAACCCTCGCATCCAGCGTTGCTCGACTGGCTGGCGGTCGATTTCGTTGAATCAGGCTGGGACATCAAGCGTTTTCTCAAACAGATCGTGATGTCATCGACGTATCAGCAATCGTCGCGAGTCACGCGCGACAAGCTCACGGTGGATCCAGAGAATCGACTGCTGGCGCGGGGCCCAAGATTCCGTTTGGATGCGGAGGTCATTCGTGACCAGGCACTCGCTGTCAGCGGTTTGCTGATTGAGAAAATCGGTGGCAAGAGCGTGAAGCCGTACCAGCCAGCTGGGCTCTGGAAACCCGTAGGATTTGGTGGCAGCAATACCGCAGTATTTGTGCAAGACAAAGGTGACAAGCTCTATCGCCGTAGCATGTACACCTTCTGGAAGCGTACCGTACCGCCGCCGTCGATGGCGACTTTTGACGCGCCCGATCGCGAAACGTGCCAGGTGCGGCGGGCGCGCACCAACACTCCCTTGCAAGCATTGGTGCTGATGAATGACGTTCAATTTGTCGAGGCAGCACGCAAGTTTGCTGAACGCGTCATGAAGGAAGGGGGCACGAGTGTTCCGGATCAAGTTGGGTTTGCTTTTCGATCGGTCCTCACTCGACGTCCAAATGAATTTGAAATGCAGTCGTTGACCAGTACGTTGAATGAGTACGAGCGAGAGTTTTCTCAGGCCCCAGAAGCAGTCACAAAGCTGCTGTCCTCTGGTGAATCTCCTCGTGATGACCAGCTCGACAGCAGTCAATTAGCTGCCTGGACGATGATCACTCACTTGCTCTTGAATCTGAGCGAAACGGTTACAAAGGAATAAAGGTAGTCACGCAATGAATCCATGTCGTGAAGCAGCGCTCGTGGAAACACGCCGTCATTTTTTTTCTCGCACTGCCACCGGTATCGGTACCGCGGCCTTGGCGTCACTCGTCAAGCCGGAGTTGTTCGCTGCGAATTCGCACGAGCAGGGGAGGATTGGTGGTATTCCAGGAGTACCGCACTTTGCACCCAAAGCCAAGCGTGTGATCTATCTATTCATGTCGGGTGCGCCATCCCAGTTAGACATGTGGGATTACAAGCCCAAGATGCATGACTGGTTTGACAAGGATCTACCCGATTCGGTTCGCAATGGCCAACGCATCACAACGATGACTTCGGGCCAGGCACGATTTCCGATCGCGCCTTCCACTTTCAAGTTCAAGCAACACGGCTCGAATGGTGCCTGGGTTAGCGAGATTCTTCCCTATACCGCCAGGATGGTTGATGAGTTGGCCGTCATCAAAACGATCAACACGGAAGCGATCAATCATGATCCCGCGATCACTTACATTCAAACTGGCAGCCAATTGCCAGGTCGACCAAGCACCGGCGCATGGATGTCTTATGGTCTTGGCACCATGAATCAGAACTTGCCAGCCTTCGTTGTCCTGCATTCGACGGTCGGCGGTAGTTTCGGTGGGCAAGCTCTGTATTCAAGGTTGTGGGGAGCCGGATTCTTGTCAACGCGCTACCAGGGCGTCAGCTTGCGATCGACCGGCGACCCTGTGCTGTATCTATCGAATCCCGAGGGAATGTCTGAAAAGATGCGGCGCCGTATGCTGGATCAGTTAAGTCGTTTGAACAACGATCGCTACAAGGCGGTTGGCGATCCAGAGATTCAATCACGCATTGCGCAGTACGAAATGGCGTATCGCATGCAAACATCGGTTCCTGAGCTGACTGATATTTCCAACGAGTCCCAGGCGACGCTAGATCTTTATGGTGAGGAAGTCAAGAAGCCCGGCACATTCGCAGCCAATTGTCTGTTGGCGCGACGTCTGGCGGAACGCGGTGTGCGTTTTACCCAGGTGTTCATCCGCCAGTGGGACCAACACGGCAACC
Organism: uncultured Pirellulaceae bacterium; assembly: GCA_964542185.1. Classification (GTDB taxonomy): domain Bacteria; phylum Planctomycetota; class Planctomycetia; order Pirellulales; family Pirellulaceae; genus UBA9264. Next base: position 39 of record CAZITS010000581.1, on the reverse strand, counting down.
TGTCGAGAGACATTCGCCGCCACTGTGGCATTATCGACC
>CAZITS010000580.1:0-4359 GCA_964542185.1 uncultured Pirellulaceae bacterium | reverse complement strand
TTGCTCTCCCTGGCCATGATTCTCACCTGCGTCGTCAAGTCCGCGTGCGGTGGAACTCCTGATCAGCCAGGACCACCACAGACCACCATTGAACTCACACTCGTCGACGACCGGGCCATCGGCTACGCCACGTATCAAAGCCATAACCAGAAAGTGGTCAGCAACCCCTGGGGCATCTTCATCACCTACATTCACCAGGCCAACTCCAACTATACCGCGCAACAATGGCGACTGGCCCACAGTGTGGATGGTGGGAAGTCCTTTGTTACGATTCGGGAGGAGACGCGGGCCACCAGCGCTCCGGTGCTGGAAACACAGCCAGCAGGCACACTCTTTTTCGCACGTCCCGATTTCCAGAACGGCAACGCCTACCTGTCCCGCCTCGAATCCCTCGACGCAGAACCCGCTACCACAACACTCACAGGCGGGGCAGCCGGAAAATACTGCATGGTGCTGGACACACCGCGCAACCAGTTGTACCACCTGGCCCACAACGGCCGTTTTCATATCGTCGGAGTGGACGGCCAGGTACGTCACACGGAGCAATTACTGCTCGACGGTGAGCGCGCCTTGCTGATGTACCCGCACCTGGCCCTGGGCCAAGACGGGACACTCTATGCAGCCTGGACCACGCAACAGCGCGGCAAATATGTCTATCGGTCGATTCGCGCCATGAAGTCAACCGATGGTGGTGTGCGCTGGCAAACACTGGAGGGCCGGCCTGTGGAACCGCCTCTCTTGGCCGACAACGGTGGTCCAGCAACGCACATCACACACGACGATGAGCTCGACGTGCATTCCTGGTTGTCGGCATTGATGGCCAAGGATGGCAAGCTGCACTTCGTCTACTGGGCAGAAACCACACCCCAGCGACAGCGTTACGTCCGCATCGATGGCGCGGCGGGCACCAGAGAAATCGATATCCAACGGATCTTCGGTGGCAGAACAATGTCCAAACCCAACGATAGTGGCGCGCTGGTGGCGCAGCGTACCAAACCTGGGGCACCACTCTTCTTCGTCTCGACGATTGATGATTGGAAACGGCTCGCCTGCTGGGTGAGTGAAGACAACGGGCAGACCTGGCGTGAGCACGCGATCTCAGAGCGGGCGTTCAAGCATCGTATTTACTCAATCGGTGCGGCCCGCGAAGTCACTGCAGACGGCTGGATTGTCGGCACGTTCACGGACGTTGCAAAGCAGGCCAAAACGTACTACGAGCCAGGGTTAGGGAGCGTCTATGCTTTCCGCATCAAAGCACAACCAGGCGACACCGACCCACAGCAGAAGTGATACCGCGAGCGGGTCCGACAAGCGCGCCGGGGGCGGAGCACGCCTCCGCTTGTCCCCTATCCCGCGTTCCCGATTACCGAGGACGCAAGGTCAAATCACCCGCGTTGCTACGGTGTTTTGATACAGGCTTGCACTTCTTCGCGAAAGTCCGACAAGGGAGGCGTCGTAAATCCAGTGAGCTTGGCGCCGTCATCCCAGCGCCGCAAAAGCACGGCCGACTGATAATGCGGATTGGACTCAAACGCGTCCTTTTCACCGTCAGAAAGCTGGCCCCCTTGTAACTCGTAGCTACGCTTCGAGGCACGTGAGAGACCCTGGTAGTACTCCGGGTCCACTGTGCACAGGTACCGTTTGGCCGGTACATGCAGTCGGATCGGATCGATCACACTCGGATCAAAGAACGGCGTCATTTGCTCAGCGCCCACTTCCTCGTGCAGCCAGTCTTCCTGCAGAAAATCACTGTGCTGATCCTCTTCGTCCATCAGAAAATGGCCGATGTCATGCAACAGCGCGGCGACCACCTGGGATGGAGAGGCCTTGTTCTGCCGCGCCAACAGGGCGGCTTGGAGTGCATGTTCCAGCTGCGTCACGGCCTCGTCATAGAAACTATTCCCTTTCCGCTCCATAAACTCAAAGAGCACATCGGTCATCTGCGCTGCCGTCGAGCACTGCGAAAAGTTTTCGATCAACGAATTATCCACGTGTATGGTCATGGTTGCTCCACCGGTTTACCTGGAAACGACCCGATTTTGCTGACACCAAAAAGCGGCGGGCCAAGTGCCGGGCATACTATGAAAATGCAACGTTGCCTGCACCGCAGAACTCTACCAGCTCGCAGTCGATCAGACTATTGCTAGTCAAGTATAAGCGGTGTCGCGTCTCGCCTGGTAGAATATCACCCGGCAGTTTTCCAGCCCCAGGCCGTTCTCGACGTGCATTCCAGAGAATCCTTGCTATGCGCTGTTTGCGTTTCCTGATCACGTGGATGCTGGCAATCCTGATAACCGGCAACACTACCTGGGGTTGCCTATGGGATTACGACACACTGCAAATGGAACGCGCGCGTTTTCCTGAAACCCTGGAGCTGATCACAGGCAAGTTCCTGCGCCACAGTCGTGAGTTCTATCTCTGGCGGATTGAAGACCGTCTGCGTCACCTGGAAACGGATTCCGACCATTTGCGGTTCCTCGATGATCTGGCTGTTGCCTACGACAAAACGGGGCAACATGGCAAAGCAGTCGAGACGATGCAGAGAAAGGAAAAGATCGAGGCTGGTGGGTACGAGACTTATGCGAACCTGGGGACCTTCTACATCCACTCCGGACAGTTTTCCGAGGGCCTGAAGTACATCAAACAGGCGATTGCCATCAACCCCGACGCGCACTTTGGTCGCGAGGTCTATCAACAGCGGATTATCGAATACGTGTTGTCCAAGCGTGTGGAAGGGACACTGCCTTTCCCGCTCTCCAGCGACGCCCGCACCATTGGCGTGCAGCCTGGATTTGCCGCGTTCTTGCTGATGGATCGCGAATTGAATCCGGGGCAACAGAAAACAGAAATTGGCAAGGCGATCCAAGGCGTGCTGGGAATGATGCGGTTCGGCCAGTATGACTCACCCGTGTTGCTGGAGGCGCTCGGAGATTTGCTACTGGCCGATCTGAACGAAGACGCCAAACGGCTGGCAGCACGGGCCTACTTGAAGGCTGCCTACGAAGTTCCAGGGGCAGAAACGAAGGAAGCTTATCGGCGGATCGCCCAGGAAACACTCAAGCTGCAAACCGTCACAGCACACTCGACAACCGAGTTGCAGCTAGACCAGCTGGAGACGCAATTCCAGACCGAGCTGGCAGAAGCCGATCGCTGGTATGACGATGTGCGCGATAGCGAGTTGGAGTGGATCGAAACGGGCGTCGATGTCGACACCGCCTTCACCAGGAAATACTATGCGCAACCTTCCATGACGGCACCGTCGGGCTACCGCCACCTGGCGGTGGTAGCCGCCACGCTGATCTGCGTCAGCGGTTCCGTAACCCTGCTGGCCCGTCGTCTGCGCCGTCGCAGAGCCAGCAAAGCTGAATAAACCCCAAACGTACAGGCAACACGACGTTGCTACGGCAACCGCTCCACTGTACGAGTTCGATCAACTTGCGGATTATGGTTTCGATCCGATCGCGTTTTTCGGCAGGCTTGGATTCTGGACAAACGTCACCTGCCCAAAACGATGCGGCGTGTGGAACGAAGGTCGCGCCGTATTGGCACGTGACCATTGGCTGTACTGCATATTTGTGTCACCACCATGCCGATTGAGGTTCAGGTTCCAGCGATCACCCGGTCGCGGAGGCAGGTGCTTCATATACCTGGCAAAATTGGCCAGGGGAACGGCCACTTCACAAGTCCAAGACTGGTCCTGGTCGGAGTCGTCATTCAACGTCCCCCGATAGGCACCGGCGATAATGACTCCTTCAGCGACCCAGGGGACACTCGGTTTCTTCGGACCGTGGGCACGGTGACCATCGATGTAAGCCCCCCGCACGTTCCACTCAATGTTGAAATAAAACTCGGGTCGGTGGGGATCGGGCGCCAACATCACTTCGAAACAGTCGTCTTTGGCGACCGGGTCATCGTGATTCTGGTAGCGCGCCGTGATGTACGCGTCCTGGCAAATGTGGCCGATATAGAGGTACTTGTCGTCCCATAACAGTTTGGCCACGGTCTGTTTCTGCGGGCCGCTTTGCCACCAGGTAAAGTGAAACGGCCCCATGTTGGCAGCCTCGTGCCAGGCCGCTTCATCCATCCGACCGTCCAGCACAATCGGCATCGACGCGCGCAGCACGTCGTACGTCGGTCTCTGGAAACTGGTCTTTTTCCCGGCAGGTTTGGAAGCCGCCACAGCGCGTCGCGCCAGCACAGGCGACGCCGGGCCATTTTCTGGCCGGGATTCTTGCAACCCCACTGCCACCACAAGCAACAGGCAGGCGGTCGCGGTCAAGACAGTTTGCAGCCGGTGAAACATACCTGCTTCTCTCCCACTACACGGAACCCAGGAACTCGATCCATCATGGCAGCACC
>CAZITS010000579.1:0-4362 GCA_964542185.1 uncultured Pirellulaceae bacterium | reverse complement strand
CAAATTCCAGGGGCGAGAGCTGACTGGTCGACAGTAGCAAACGCCCGTCGCCCGTTTTCCCTAGCTGGCGACGTCGGACATCAGCTGGCAGTGGTGGTTTCTGGGATTCTGGAATCAGAATGTCCCGGACAATCGATTGAAATCGTTCTTGCCAGCTGCGCAGGGTTGCAGCATCCTGCGGGCTGATTTCGGCAAACGAGCCAATCGTCCGTTCTGTATCTCTCCACCATTGAACGGAGCGACCGTCGGGACAGATGAGTGCCACATTGAGATCGGGTTCAATGTAGCGGGCTCCTCGGTGCTGCAGGTCCAGATCCTGGTACCAAGGCTGCTCCGTAACACCACGATGGAAGAAAGAGTGGGTGTTGTGCCAGAATCCCGAGGCAACCGGAAATTCGGTCGTGGTCAGGCCACCGCCCAGTGTAGCGCGACGCTCCAGGCAGATCGTACGCAGGCCTAGCTGTCCGAGGTAGGCCTGGAGTATGAGACCATTGTGGCCCGCGCCCAGTACGATGGCGTCGTAGGAATTGGTCACGGTGAATGCCCTCAGTTGCCGCCGACCCTATGCCCAGGCAGGGGGAGCCAACGCCGCAACATCGCTGAGAATGTCTACGACTGCTGCCCGCCCACTTGCCAGAGCTCTTTCCAGGGCGGCGGGAATTTCGTCCGGGGATGTAACCTGTTCCGCGTGACACCCCATCGCGGCAGCGAGCTGCGCCAGATTTTGCGAGCGGAATTGCCACATTTCCAGTCCGGTTTCCTGTTTGCCCCCGTAGGCTTCGTCGAAGATCTCCGTTTCCTGGCTTAACGCCTGGTTGTTGTTGATGACGACGATAATCGGGATGTTGTACCGCAGCGCGGTTTCCAGTTCGGCAAAGTGGTAATAGAAACCGCCGTCTCCAGTAAAACAAACCACGGGTCGATCGGGACAAGCACAGCGGGCGCCGATGGCAGCAGGCAATCCCCATCCGAGCGATCCGGCAGCGCGCAGATACATTTGGCGCGAGTCAGTCAATTCAATATGGGTCCCTGTCCAGATGCCTGCGTGACCGGTGTCCGACACGAGAACAGCATTTTCCGGGAGCCAATCCTGCAGCTCACGGCAGATTCGCTCGGGCCGCATCGGGGTCTGAGTGGAATTGCGCAGCTCAGCAACTTCAGCGCGCCACTCGGAGATGCGTTGGGCGATCCATTCCTGCCATTGACGACGACCCGGGTGGGCGGCGGCGGCTGTCAGCATTTGGCGCAAAGTCGTTCTTGCATCACCACACAGCGAGACTTTGTTTGGATAGTTACGACCGAGTTCTTCCCCTTCGATGTCCAGTTGGATGACCCTGGTGCCCGGACGTGGAATCTGCCACTGATTGGTCACCTGACTGCCAGTATGGCTGCCGATAAAGAAGACGAGGTCGGCCGCCGCGACGATCTGGTTGGTGCAGCTGCGGCTGTAAAGTCCTACGACACCCGCTGCCAAAGGATGGTTTTCGGGAATTGTTCCCTTGGCATTCAGAGATGTAGCAACTGGGAGGGCCAGTTTTTCCGCCAGTTCAACTACTTCTCGTTGGGCGCCGGAGGCCGTGACGCCTCCTCCAGCGACCACAATCGGTTTTTCGGCTGCTGCCAGGACTTGTAACGCACGCTCTACCTCTGTGGTGTCGGCTTGCGGTCGGACTGCGGGAAACTGGCCGAACTGGGGTTCGAAGATACCGTCGAGCTCGGCTTCCCCTTCAATCGCCTGGCCAAAATTCCCGCCGATTTCTAAATGGACGGGCTGGGGACAACCCGCTGTCGCAGCCCGAAACGCCTGCCGCAGCAAGTCGGGCAAGCGTTCGGGGATGTCGACCTGAACGCTCGATTTTGTCAGTGGTTGAAAGAGCGGATAGTCATCGATTTCCTGGTAGACATACCGATGTTTGCCTTGGGGCGTCCGTCCAGCGCTGATTGCGATTACTGGCGAACAAGCCAGCCAGGGATCGCGCAGGCCGGCCGCCAGATTGGCCGCACCAATCGTCTGCGACATCGCAATACCGGGGCGGTGACTGGCCCGCGCGTACCCGTCCGCCATGTACACCGCAGCTTTTTCTGTGTGGGTCATGACCCGCGTAATCGGCCGGCCTTCCATCTCAGCTAAAGCGGGTGTCAGGATGGTCGGCACAAAAAACAGATGGGTGACGCCGTAAGCTTCCATCGCTTCGGCAAAATATTTGGATCCGGTCATGCGCGGCATGCGAATTCTCCCGGTGATTAGTGATTTTTACACCTTCAAGGTAGAGAACCGGTTCATGGTACTCAAGGCAACGGTGCGCGATTCGCGTGTGCAGCCTTTGGCCGAAGTACCACCCCGCGAGCGACGAGGCGCGAAAGTGGAGCTGGTGCAGCGAATTTTGGCACATGACCCACTGCAGGTCGTCGCCGCTGATCGGTATCTGTCGGGGCACGCCGTTTCGGTTCATTCCATCAGGGCCTATCATGGATCTCATGACAACCGTGGATTACGAATTTGATGTACTGGTCGTGGGCGCTGGTCATGCTGGTACCGAAGCGGCTTTGGCGGCTGCCCGCATGGGCGCTCAGACCGCGTTGTTGACCACCAATCTGGATACGGTCGGGCAGATGAGCTGCAATCCCGCCATTGGAGGGGTAGGGAAGGGGCAGATTGTCCGTGAAATCGATGCCATGGGAGGAGCGATGGGGCGTGCCATCGACGCGACCGGGCTGCAATTTCGCCTGCTGAACCGGCGCAAGGGGCCGGCCATGCATAGCCCCCGTGCCCAGGCCGACAAGCGCGCCTATCAGTTGGAGATCAAACGTCTGGTGGAGTTACAGGAAAACCTGCAACTCCGACAAGAGGTTGTCGAGGATCTGGTTACCGAGGCGGGGGACGACGGAGAAACCGTCAGGGGCTTGCGCGTACGTGGTGATGCGTTGTACCGCGCGCCGGCGGTGATTCTGACAACAGGTACTTTTTTGCAAGCATTAATGCACACTGGTGAGGCCAAGACCCCAGGTGGCCGGGCCGGTGAAGGCACGACGGCGGGAATTAGCGGTGCTTTGCAGCGGCTTGGATTTCGCCTGGAGCGGTTCAAGACCGGGACACCACCGCGGCTGAATGGGCGCACCATCGACTTTGAGCGGACGGAACGGCAGCCGGGCGACGATCAGCCCTCTCCTTTCTCGTTTCTGACCGACCAGATTTCGGTAGAGCAATTGCCTTGCTGGATTACACACACGACGCCGCAGGTGCACGAACTGATTCGGCAGAATCTGGCACGGGCGCCGATGTACAGCGGACAGATTCAGACACGCGGGCCCCGTTATTGTCCGTCGATTGAGGACAAGGTAGTCCGATTTGCGGAGAAAGAGCAGCACCAGGTGTTTTTGGAGCCCGAAGGGTGGAAAACGCATGAAGTGTACGTCAACGGGATTTCGACAAGTTTACCACGCGATGTTCAGGATGCGATGTTTCGGTTGATGCCCGGTTTAGAACGAGCCCAGATCATGCGTTACGGCTATGCCGTGGAGTATGATTACTGTCCGCCTGAGCAACTGCAACCATCGTTGGAAACCAAGGCGGTCGCGGGGTTGTATTTTGCTGGACAGATCAACGGTACAACCGGCTACGAAGAGGCGGGCGCGCAAGGTTTGATTGCTGGTACCAATGCGGTGTTGAGATTGCGCCAGGAATCTCCTTTGATTCTGCGACGAGATCAGGCGTATATCGGGGTGCTCATTGATGATCTTGTCACGCGTGGAGTAGACGAGCCCTACCGAATGTTTACCAGTCGCGCAGAGTTTCGTTTGCTGTTGAGGCAAGACAATGCCGACCGGCGGCTGACGCCAGTGGCGCGCGAATTCGGGCTGGTTGACGCGCAGCGATGCGCGCGGCTGGAAGCAAAAGAGCAAGGGGTCGACCGGGTGCGTACTGTTTTGGAGACGCAGCGGTTTGAGGGCGTCAGTTTGGCAAAGTACCTCAGGCGTCCGGCAGTCGAATGGCCAGAGATCGCAGCGATTCGGCCTGAATTGGCCGACGTACCACGCGAGATCGTGCAGCAAGTGGTCTATGACGTGAAGTATTCAGGGTACATCTTCCGTCAGCAACAACAGGTTTCTCGACAGCAACGGTTGGCAGACAAGCCGATCCCAGCTGATCTCCAGTACCAGGAGATTCCCCATTTGCGTGGCGAGGCTCGACAAAAGCTGCAGCAAATCCGGCCTGTTACGCTCGATCAAGCGAGTCGGATCAGCGGGATAACGCCGGCAGATGTGGCACTTCTGCTGGCACATCTTGAGGGCCGCCGACGTAGCCGAGAACGCGGCTGATAGGATCGCCGACTGCCGCGAAGCGGGCGATCGCGCCGGAAA
>CAZITS010000578.1:0-4363 GCA_964542185.1 uncultured Pirellulaceae bacterium | reverse complement strand
CACCAAGCAGATGTGTGCTGCTGCGCCAAAACAGGATGCAATGGGGAATTAGCTCGACATTTTCCAGATCAGAAAAAATGGTGGCGCCCGTTGTGCTGAATCCTGACTGGGACTCAAACAGGCAGTCAGCAATTCCTACGGTCACCCAATGGACCTTCCACGTGTCCTCTCCCTCGTCAGGGACTGCGAGCGTCGGAGTCCAATGGTCATTGTTTTGACACCACGTCCGTAATTGTTCGAGAGCATGGTCGATGTCTTTAGGATCGAGCTCCTGATTCAATGTGTCACGCAACTTCGATTCAGACAAACCGCTATAACCGGCATGGAGAATCTTCTGAAGAACCCGATAAGTGGGTTGGTCAAGGGAAGCGTCGGGTTCGATCCAGTTGCTCAGCCCGAGACCATTGAAGTGGTGCAGTTGCGCCGTTTGCGTGGTATCGTCCATCCGGATTCGCGCTGTGTGCATGCACCCGGCGAATTTGTACGGCAGTGCTCCCAGGACTGTTGCTAGAACCCAACTGAGACCGACGACGGCCATCGCTTCCCGACGGAAAAGGCGTCCCCGGGCATTGCGGCCACACCAAATCAACAGGAAGCCGATCATCGCACAAATCGTGATACTTATAGCCAGGGCAAATGCGCCGTCCTGTTCGAAAGCGTTACTTTTGATATCTGTACGCTGGCCCCAGCTGGGCAAAGCCCAGGGAAGACTAAAAAGCATCGTGACACCAATCAGCAGTGAAATGATGCCCAGCTGTCTGCTGAGTAAGCGAAAGTTCATGAGGTTTGATCTGGTATCGACAGGTCTGTTTTTCGACTCGTAGTGGAAAAACAGATGAAACACAGGAGAGTGTGGGTGATTTAGTCTTCTTTCACGGCGAACATGTTCAACGTGACTTCTACGGCAGAATCGTCAATGAGTGCAATGACCGTGTCGCCTGGCTGCAGTCGATCATCTCTACCTGGGACTTTGATGTGGTCCTCGTGAATTACGACGGCAATCAAACAATCCGGCGGCAATTCGAGATTTGCAATCACATGTTCGGTTGCGGCAGCATCTTCCAGGACTTCGATTTCAAATACGCCGATGCGACCACCCGGTAGCATCGATCGCGAGATAATAGGGCCGGTATTCAGGAAATCCATGACTTGCTGTGACACGCCATCCAATTCACTGACAGTGACATCGATTCCGAGTTGTTCCTTGATGCCGGCATAGTCACGTCGGCTGATTACCGCCATGATCTTTTGGGTGCCAATTTCGCGGGCCTCTACACCGGCCACGATGTTGTTTTCGTCGTCTCCGGTGCAGGCTACAAAGACATCAAAATGTCCTACCCGTTCTTCTTCAAGCTTGGATCGACGGGTCGCATCCGCATTGACCACCGTGGCGTGATCCAAATTATGACTCAAAAAATCACATCGTTCGCGTGATTGTTCCATTAGTCGGACGTCAAATTGTTCATTCTCCAGAATACGCGCCAAGTGGTAGCCAGTTTCGCCGCCACCGGCAATCACAACAGACATCTTGGGCGTTAGGGCCGGTCGAAAGACCTTTTCCGTGACTTCGTCGATGTCTTCACGCTGGCCAATTAACGTGACGCGGTCACCGACTTCAAAGCGGTCGTCGGCGCCAGCCAACCACATCTGACCGTCACTGGAAACATTCTTTGTGCGGTGGAGTGCACCGATGCGTACGTTTGTGGGAAGTTCAAGTTCCTTGACGGATTTTCCAACCGCTGGTGACCCTTCAGGAAGCAGGATTTCCTGTACCGCAAGCTCGCCACGTGCGAAATGTTCGACGACGACCGATCCGGGGTCTCTTAGATTACGGGCGAGCAGATTTGCGGCTTCGTGTTCAAGACTGATCAAGCGGTCGATGTGAAAATGTCCCTGGTAGTCAAACGTACTCAAATCGCGAAAGACCGGCGCATAAACGCGCGCCATGGTCCGACGGGCCCCCATTGCTTTGGCCATGCTCGCGGCGATTAGATTGACTTCGTCATTTCCAGTTACCGCGAGGCAGAGATCGGCATCCAGCACATTTGCCTGAAAGAGCACACTTGATTGAGAGGCTGAGCCAAGAATTGCCTGGGCATCGAGTTCATCATCGATCCGTTGTTTTTGAACCGGATCTGAATCGACAACCGTGACACTATGGCGGTTGTTGCAAAGGACCTCTGCGATCGACGTGCCGACAGTGCCGGCACCTAAAATGACGATTCTCATATATTGAGTGACTCCGCCGCGCGAGACGTGGATGCGAATTGCGCGAATTGAAAGCTCAAGGTGCGGTTTTGGGCGAGCGAATCCGCCCCTTTGTATTGAGCACTTCGTCGGGAATGACCAGTTCTTCAATCAACTCGTCGTTGAGGATCGTCTTTTCCACAATCCGGGGCACATCTTCCTCTTGAACATTGCCGTACCAGATCGCCTGGGGATAAATTACCAATGTGGGGCCAGCCTCACATTGGTCGAGACAGCCAGCTGTATTAGCACGAACTTGCACGCCCAAGCCCCGGCGTTTGAGTTCTGCCTTCAGGCGAGCCCGCAATTGTCCGGAACCATCTGGGTCACAGCAGCCTCGGGAATGGCCGGGCGCCCGCTGATTGCAACAGACAAAAATATGTTTGTCAAAAGCGGGCATGCCAGTTCTCAACGGAGTAGGTTGTCAGGGCAATCGTAATTAATGAGAAGAGCCCGACGTGCTCCGCCGGGCCAAATCCAGTTTTCTATTCTATGTCCCAAACCAAATGCCTCCAAGCTCTAGAACCGTACAGGAGGCCGGAATCTTGCGCCCGCCCAGGCGTTCTGAGGAAACCTCTGTTTGTTTATCGTGTTTTGCCGAAAATTCCCGTAGCTGGCAGGAACGCGCAGCACCCGTTCTGCGGCCAAAGTACCAGAAGTCAGGGATCTACCACCTGGAAATGATCACATCACGTGACAGATTTTATCCCGATAGAGAGGCAAAGTCTGGTTACCCGCTGCCTGATGATACAGCAGTAGACCTCGTGTTTGGCAACAAGGCGAATCCTGGTTGGATAGCTACACTGCCCATGAGACTGCGTAGAGGATTCCGAAAACAACGAGCACGAACAGGCCAATCCACCGGGCATTCTGCAGGGCATGGAACAGGATTCCGGACCAGTTCTCATGGCGTGTCGCACCGAAGACCAGGCAGATAGCAATGAACAAAGGTAGCAAATACCACAGTTCGTTGAACGGTAGCGCCTGAGGTGAAATTAAAGGGTCGTTATTCATCATGGAGACGCTTGTAGCGATAGTGCTTTACGAAGGACTTTACTCGCGAGATTGAGGCAAGACTTCGACCATAGGGCCGTAGAACGCATCGTAAATTGCGAGAATATTTAACAACCCGGCAAGCACCGTATAAAGCGTGCCCATTTCAAAAGCACTATTGAGCCGCAGGTTCCAGTCGGATAGCGCATCGCTCGTATTGAGATCATGCGTAGGCTCTGGAGGAGCCATAAAGCCGTTCCAAAGAGGCGGCTTATCCTGTCGATACCGCAGCCCTTGGATGACGGCTGGAAAGGCAGGAAGTCCCACACCCAATTGGCAAATGAATTGCCATCGACGATGGTCTTTCGCAGGTTCCCAGGCGGCGTAGACGACTTTCTCTTTACCGATCACGAATCCGGCGCCATAGGTGCCGAGAACGCATACAGCGAACAGGAGGCCTTTGACGATTCGTCCCTGATAAATGTGCCCTGCACCTGGCACTAACCAGGCACACAACGCGGCAATGCCTGGTCGACGGAGATCGATCTCCAGTACATTTTCTTCAGCTTCCGCTACGCGTGCTTCAGACATAGCCACTTGACCTCGTTTGCCACTAGAATTCCCATTCTAGCGAAAATTCCCAGGCAGGCTAGAGACGATCAGAGGTTACAGACGACGCGTGATTGAAGGCGTGCACCTGCTGAGCTGGCTCGTGCAGAGAGCGATACCATTGGTGGCGATCAGAGCAGTTATGGAAGGTCCGTCAGTCCGACAATTTCCAGCAATTGCAGGGCGTTGGTAGTCGTCGCGATCCCGTTCCGCAGTCGGTAGTCGAAGTCCATGCGCAGGCCCGTTTCCGTTTTTTCAATGGTTTCACGGAAATGCACCGCGTGACAGGCCGAACGAAGCGGCTCGATTTGTGCCAAATCGAGATCGTGCGTAGAGACAGCGCCCATCGCTCCCTCTTTCAGCAGATGGGTGAGGACCTGTTGTACGGCGATGTGGCGTTCACGCGAATTGGTGCCTTGCAGGATTTCATCGAGGAGAAACAGAACCTGAGACTGGGCCGGAGCAACGTTGCCACGTACCGTGTCGACGATTTATTTGAGTCGTTGTAGTTCAG
>CAZITS010000577.1:0-4363 GCA_964542185.1 uncultured Pirellulaceae bacterium | reverse complement strand
ACGGGTTGTTGACTTCTTTGCTGGTCCGCTGGGAGATTTTGTGACCGGGCAGGTTTTGCGTGTCGATGGCGGGAGTCAGATTTGGACTGCCTGATCACTGATGCACTCATGGAATCGGCGAATTGCTTGGGGGCACTGAACACGTCAACCTGCGGGTTGGAAACTTGTTGACGACCGCTCGTGAATCTAGAATAGATCCTTTGGCGAGCGGCGTCCCATCAATTCAATCGTTCTGGACCTGGTTGCGCCAGTCGTTGCGGCCTATGCGATCAATGACGTGTCCGCTCGCCTTGACAAGCGCTTGCAAGCATTATGACATCAACCAGTCCATCCGCAGAAACACCATCGCCGGCAACCACCGATGAGGCGGTGACATCAGTTTCTGTGGGCGCCGCGGCGGACCGCACGATTCAGTTCATCCAGTCCGTGCGGGAATATGTCGCACGTGTCGTGGTCGGCCAGGATGTGGTCGTGGAACGCATGTTGATTTCCCTGTTCACAGGGGGGCATTTGTTGCTGCAGGGTGTGCCTGGTATTGCCAAGACGCTCTTGGCTTCGAGTCTGTCCCGTGCAATCGACCTCGAATTTTCCCGAGTCCAGTTCACCATCGACCTTTTGCCTTCGGACATTCTGGGATCGGAGATACTCGATCAACGCAATCAGGAATTTCATGTCAATCGAGGGCCGATTTTTGCGCACCTTTTGTTAGCCGACGAAATTAATCGTGCGGCTCCGAAAGTACAGGGTGCTTTGCTCGAAGCGATGCAGGAGCATCGAGTTACTATTGGCAAAGAGACTTTTCCGCTTCCCGCACCCTTCTTGGTGATTGCCACGCAAAACCCAGTAGAACAGGCGGGTACCTTTGAACTGCCGGAAGCACAGTTGGACCGATTCATGCTTTGTCATCGTTTGCAGTACCCAACGCGAGACCAGGAATGTGAGGTTTTACGCCGCAATATGGACTTGGGTGTGGCGCGGCAAGAACAAGGTGCGATTGCACGCACCGAATTTGATATGATCGATCAACAGGCTGTAGGTTCCCAGGAAGACCTTGTTGAGGCGATGGAGCAGGTTCACCAGGTACATGTAAGCGAGACATTCCTGGAGCACGTTGTTGAATTGGTGAATCGCACGCGGCAGCATCCGGCCATTGAATTAGGCGCGAGTCCCCGAGCGGGCATTTCGTTGATCAAGGCTTCGCGGGCTCGTGCATTAATCCACGGTCGGGACTACGTGATTCCGGAAGATCTCTATGCCTTGGCCGAAGACGTGATTTTGCATCGCATTCGATTGAACTACGAAGCACTTGCTGAAGGTCGTCGGGGCGCCGAAGTGCTCCAGGAAATGCTCAGTGGTATGGGAGCGATAACAGGTACCAGGTAAGGCTCGCTTCCTGCAAGGTGACACGCTCTTGGAAGGCTATTTAGACCATCTCGAGACGCTGGACGCACGGCAGTTTGCCGTGGCGGTCAAGAAACTGGCTGATAGCTTGAGCTACGGCACGGATCGATCTCCGTTTCTCGGCGCCGGGATCGAGTATGTGCAGTCCAGGACTTATGAGTACGGTGATCCGCCGCGCAGTATCGATTGGAGGGTTACGGCCCGTACTGGTAGGCTGCATGTCAAAGAGTACGAAGCTCCCAAGTGTTTGCCTTGCTATCTACTCATCGATACGTCGGCTTCAATGACCGTCAGTTCGCAGAGTCTCAGCAAGTATGCATTGGCAGTGCATGTGGCAGGTGGAATTGCCCTGGCGTGTCTGGACCGGGTAAGTCCGGTTGGTGTTGTGGGTGTAGGTGAGGCAAATGTGCGTGTGCAGCCCAGCCTTTCTCGCCAGCAGATTCTCCAATGGCTACATCGGTTACGTCGTTTTCGATATGACGAAAAAACCACTTTAGTTCGACGGCTAGTGGAATTGCAGCCCAGTCTCGTTCATCGAGCGCTCGTTATCGTGTTGAGTGATCTGCACGAGGCTGGAGCAATCAAGACACTTCGTCGGTTACAGCAGCAGCACGATGTGGTGGTATTGCAGTTTCAGGACCCAGCGGAGCTTCAATTCTCGGGCGCTGGCTTGTTTCGCGCTCGTGAAGCGGAAACCGGAAGGTCGTTTATTGCGCATGGTAGACAACGGTGGATCGATCCGAATGACGTCAGGGAACGTCTCAAGAAATACGGAATTGACCATCTGCTATTGCGGACCGATCAGCCCTTTATTCACCATTTGCGGCATTTTTTTGCTTCACGTGATTTGTTGGGAAAGGGTGCTCGCTGATATGGATACGCACGCGATGACGTCCCGTGGACTGGCCGTAATACTTCTCGTGCTGAGTGCGTGTGCACTTTCCGCGGAGGAGCAAAGTCAGACCACGGTCGGAGTACCGCAGAGAATTGAAGACGTTGTGTTGCCCGGTCCGCGACTCGAAGTGCGCCCTTTACCTCGCCAGAAAGCTGAGATCGTTGTGCGTATCTTGCAGGATTACCGCCACGGGACTGAATGGCGTTATGATCTGGAATATTTCGGGCAACAGTCAGGCACGTTTGACCTTGTCTCTTTTCTTCAGCCGCGCGATGGAGCAAAGCCTGTGTCGTTGCCCGCAGTGCAGGTGGTGATAGGTTCGTCTTTACCGCCTGGTCAGGTCGAGCCCAATCCACTTGAGCCCGCCTCGCTGCCGCAATTAGGTGGCTACCGCAGGATGATTTCCCTGGCTGTCGTCGGCTGGGTCTTTGGCTTGCTGGGAATCGTGGCTTGGATGGTACGCCATCGATTGCGGACACTACGCCAGGATGTTGAGCATATTGAAACAGGTCGGTCAGTCGTAGAACGTTTGCGGCCGCTCTTGGAGTATGCCCGTGAGGGGGCAATCTCGAACCGTCAGCAGGCGGAGTTGGAGCGTTTGATTTTGAGCTTTTGGCGACAGCGTTTGGGTTTTGAAGGAGTCTCCGCGATCGAAGCGATGAGCATGTTGCGTTCTCATGAAGAGGCAGGGCAGCTACTGGTGAAGTTGGAGCATTGGTTGCACCGACCTGATACCAGTGAACGAGAGTCGATCGACAGTCTTTTGAGACCTTATGAAGAGATGCTTTCCAGTTCCGAGTAGTTGTTCGGTGGCGTCAGGTTATTTGACGTCCCGATCAGTTGTGTTGATTCCTGTATGTGGTGCGCCATCCCATGGCACTTCCCTTTACCTACCCATCCTTGCTGGTCTTGCTCGTCATACCGCTGGTATTGCTGATCCGTGTTTGGAGACGACCAGATCAACCTGTCACTTTGCCTTTTGATCATGCCGAGGCGCGAGGCGGGTGGACGTTGCGTGTGGCGCTCAACCTTGCGGAGTCGTTGCCTCCGAGTGTCTTGGTAATCGCAATACTCGTGCTTGCCGGGCCTCAGCAACTGGGAAAACCGACTACCCGCCGGAAACTGACAAATATAGAATTTTGCGTCGATATCTCCGGCAGTATGACGGCTCGCTTCGGTGAGGGTTCACGATACGATGCGTCCATGGAAGCAATTAACTCGTTTCTGGATTTTCGCACCGGTGATGCTTTTGGGTTGACGTTCTTTGGTAACTCCGTTTTGCACTGGACTCCTCTTACCTCGGATGGTTCGGCGATTCGTTGCGCACCGCCATACATGCGGCCAGAGAATGCACCTCCCGGTTTTGGTGGAACGGAGATTGGAAAAGCGCTTTTGGCTTGCCAGCGTCGGTTGATTCAGCAAGCGAACGCCGGTGATCGGATGATCGTCTTGGTGTCCGATGGGTTTAGTGCCGATTTGTCCGGTGGCAAGGCAGACGAGATTTCAAGGCAATTGAAAGACAACAATATTTCCGTCTACGCTGTCCACATCTCGGAGACTTCAATTCCGAACGAGATTGTCAATATTGCCAGTTACACAGGTGGAGAGGTTTTTAATCCGGGAGACGACACTGCTCTGAAATCGGTGTTTGAGCGGATTGACCGAATGCAGCCAGCTGAACTTGAAAAGATGGCTGCGGAATCGATGGACTATTTTCTGCCGTTTTGCATAGTCGGTTTGGGGCTGCTGGGAACTGGTGCGCTCTGCCTTTTCGGGTTGAGGTTCGTGCCGTGGTAGAGAACGACGGAACCGTTACCCTTGTCATGTTCGCAGAGTTGGTGGCTTGTGCCACGATGTTCGTGGCTGCTATTGCGGAGATTTTACATGCGCGTCGCTGTCGCCGGTTGGCGCCGTTGGCCTTTGGTCCGCGTTTGCGGCCCGCGAGCTGGGTGTATGCCGTACCGCTGTTAAGAGTACTTGCCGTGGGGGCTCTGGTTTGGGGCCTCGTGCCACTTTTCCAGTTGCCACCCCGTCTCCACCAGCTGCTGGCAAGGATGCCTGCAGCTG
>CAZITS010000576.1:0-4369 GCA_964542185.1 uncultured Pirellulaceae bacterium | reverse complement strand
CGTTCATCGACGTGCATGTTGACCCTCCGCGGATAGCAGCCGGTCATCAGGCTGGAACGGGAAGGTGTACAGACCGAGCAGGTGGAATAGAAATCGGTGAGTCGTATGCCCTCCTGCGCCATAGCGTCGAGTGTGGGGGTCGCATGCCGCTGGGCACCGAAGGGACCGATGTCGGCATAACCGAGATCGTCACAGAACACCACAATGAAGTTGGGGGGGCGGCTGGTTTCCGCCGCTCCGGTGATACTGGCTGCTGCCAACGTCATCAACGCCATGATCCGCAGGGGGGACAACTGACGCATGAAGGCGATGGTGAAGCGGGACAAATGTTGCATGTGTACGATTCCACCAGATGATGAGTGAGTGGCCCTGTGCGGGTGACCTGATCCGTCAGGCGGAGATGTGCTTAGCTTATCATGGGCTGGACAGGATGGTCGACTATCAGGCCCGTTTGGGGGCCCAATCAACGCGTCCAGTGACGCGCGATCTGGTTACCACTCGGGGTGTCTAGCCAATCCGTGCGGCGGCGACCTAT
Source organism: uncultured Pirellulaceae bacterium (assembly GCA_964542185.1). GTDB lineage: Bacteria > Planctomycetota > Planctomycetia > Pirellulales > Pirellulaceae > UBA9264. The sequence goes on along the minus strand of CAZITS010000576.1, from coordinate 3,834 downwards.
GATAAAGCGCAAGGTGTGATGCCAGCAGGTTTGCGATGGGCGATCAGGTTGGTTCCCGCGGTGTAGTCAGCAGGAGACGTGGTGTGGAGAAGATTGTGGTGGTGCTTTCAGGCGGTGTCGATTCGGCGACGCTGTTATACGACCTGCATCACCGAGGCCATCCGCTCAAGTGCCTGTCTTTTGACTACGGTCAGCGGCACCGGCGGGAGATCGAGTCGGCCCGCAAACTGGCAGAGTCTGTCGAGTGCGCCCATGTCGCGGTTGACCTGACGAGCCTTGCTCCATTACTGGCCAATAACAGCCTTTCCGGTCGTAACCTTGAGATTCCCGAGGGGCATTACGCCGAGGAGTCCATGAAGCAGACCGTCGTGCCGAATCGCAATATGATCATGCTATCGATCGCGATCGGCTGGGCTGTCGATCTGGAATTCGATGCCGTGGCGTACGGTGCCCACGGTGGTGACCATGCGATTTATCCGGATTGTCGCCCCGCCTTTGCGGACGCCATGTCGACAGTGGCAGGGCTTTGTGACTGGCGATCGATTGCGCTCCGTCGACCCTTTATAGATCTTGATAAAGGGCAGATTGTGCGTCGCGGTTACGAGCTGGGTGTGCCGTTCGAGCTGACCTGGACATGTTACAACGGCCGCCAGCGACACTGCGGGAAGTGTGGTGCGTGCCACGAACGAAAAGAGGCCTTTGCCACGCAAGGGTTGTGCGATCCGGTCCCGTACGAAGAGGGTTCGGTCGATGGATGAGCCACGGCGCAGTGACGCGCCGTGTTGTTGTCCAGTTGCCGGGGGGCGATCACGCGCCGGTCATGGTAGCTGGATGACGACTCGTTCGATAACACCAGCGAAGGGGTTCGGGGCGGTGTAGTTGCCGACACTACCACCCGTGTCGCGACCGACCTGGAGCCCGTCTGCGGGGAGAGCCGTCAGTGGTCCCGCTGCCTTGCCGTGTGCGACAAGCTGTCCCGCGATTGAAATTTGCAGTCCACCTTGGCCATCGAGTCGGGCCCCCAGGCGTAGTGTACCGTCGGGGAGTCGGTCTGGACTGGCGACCCGCGTCAGTTTTCCGTTGCGGCGAAAGCAGAACACCAGGTGGTGCTGTTTGTCGATCAGTAAGGCGTAGCCGTGTGCGGAGCCGCCCTGGGCGACGATGACACCGGGCGCGGCTGCCTTGACTGTGGCGGTGACCTCCAGGGCACGGCCCGAGACGTCAGGGAGTCCGCCGTCACGAGGCAGCTGCGTAGTCGGTTTCAGAGTGAATTTCTTTTGGCGACTGACTTTGCGCGACTGCCGTCCGTCGGGCCAGGGCAGCACATGGGCGCGCTTTGCCCAGTCGGTCCAGAGTTGGCCCATGGATTGGGTACGCTGTGGATGCTGCTCAGCCAGGTTCTTCAATTCGCTGCGGTCCGACTTGAGATTGTAGAGTTCCCAGGGGCCGTTGCGGCCCTTGGCGACGAGTTTCCAGTCTCCTTGCCGGACTGCGCGATTGCCTTCGTGTTCCCAGTAGAGTGTACGGGGCGCCAGCGGCTGGCCCGCAAATGCCGGGGTCAGGCTGGTTCCTTCCAGCGGTCGGATATCCTGTCCGTTCCGATTGCGTGGGTAGTTGGCACCGGCCAGGTCGACACAGGTCGCCATAATATCGATCAAATGGGCCGGATCGTGTCGAAATGCATTGTGATCGGTGATGCCGGCGGGCCAATGGGCGATCAACGGAGTGGAAATCCCGCCCTCGTGGACAAAATGCTTGTATTCGCGGAACGGAGTATTGGAGGCATTCGCCCATTGGATTCCGTAGGCGACATAGGTGTCGGCGGCGCCCGGCATGACACCCACGCCTTGCCGGACTGGACGCCCGTCACGCGTTTTCTCGGGAATCATTTTGAATTGCAGTTCACCTGGTTTCATGGCGGGCAACTTGAGTGCCGGGTCGGGACGTGGCTTTCCCCGACTGCCGTACTCTTCCTGGCAGCCACCGTTGTCTTGCAGGAAGAGGACCAGCGTATTGTCGAATTGCTGTTTCGCTTTGAGTGAGTCGAGTATGCGACCAATACCCTGGTCCATGCTGTCGATCATGGCCGCGTACACTTCCATGCGGCGGCGTTGCCAGGGTTTTTCTTCCGCTTGTTCCCAGTCCTGGACGTTGGGAGCCAGGCCCCACGCCGGGTTGATCAGGCCGAGCTCCTGCATGCGTTGATAACGTTCCTGGCGGAGCGCGTCCCACCCCAAGTCGTAGCGCCCTTTGTACCGGGCGATGTCTGCTGGTCGCGCGTGCATCGGCCAGTGGGCTGCAGTGTAGGCGACGTAGAGAAAGAAGGGGGAGTCGTCGTCGTGCTCTCGAATGAACTGGGCCGCGTTATCACTGATGGCATCCGTATAGTAATAGTTGTCTGGATCTGCGGGTGCGATGAGTTGATTGTCGCGGGTCAGAGAGTTGGGGTCGAAGAGACTCCCGGCACCATGGATCGTGCCGTAGAAGCGGTCGAAACCGCGTTGACGTGGCCAATTGTGCTTTCCCGCGTCGTTTCTTGGGCGGACTGTCTTGGTAACGTGCCACTTGCCAGCCATGTAGCAGCGATAGCCAGCCGGCCCGAGCAATTCAGGAATGGTCTGGCATTGGCGATTGAGGTCGCCTTGGTAGCCGGGGTGGCCCCGATCTTCCATCATGTGACCGACGCCCGCCTGATGGGGGTAGAGGCCGGTTAACAGAGAGGCACGCGTCGGGCAGCACCGGCCGGTGTTATAGAACTGCGTAAAGCGGAGTCCGCCGCTGGCCAGATGATCCAGATGGGGTGTGGCAATTTCACTGCCGTAACAGCCGATGTCCGAGTAACCCATGTCGTCCGACATGATCAACACGATGTTAGGGCGGGGCGCTGCGGTGAGTGTGGCGACAGGTACGAGACACAACAGAGCAATGACGAAAGTACGCATGAGAAACGACCTTGTCAGAAGACCCGGCGGAAGTGAATAGCGCTGCAGCAAGAGATGGGGAACCGTGCTGGCAGCCGAGTTCGTAGCATGCTGCCTGCGTCGCGTCAATTGGTTAGGGATATGGAGATGTGTTAAACCCCTTCTATCACATTGATTTCAGTGCTGTTGGTTGGCTGACCAGTTGCCAGTGGGTACTTTTCAGGATGGCTTTTGCTACCAGTTTGTCCGCCTCCGTCATTATGAAAACGCCACCGTATGAAGCGCGTTGGGAAATTGTGGGTGTTGGTCGAGGCGGTTGTTTCACATGTGCGGGTAGCGCGTGTTGGGACAGCGTGAAGGGGTAGAAAACCTGCGAGGCTGTTTCCTGTTGGCTGAATTTGGCGACTGTGTGGAGCGATCTCCAATTATCATGAATTGAACAAGCAGCAACTGGGACATCGGCATTTTTGTCTCGGAGGGGGACGGAGTCCGCGTCGACGAGCACACGCTATTGCAGATTCCTGTAGAGGTAGTTCGACGCAGGCGTTTGAGACGTAACCGGCAGTTGCAGTAACGGTCAAGAGTGTACGGCAAAACGATTGATGTGTGTTATCAAGATAACCGCGTGACATGTAGTTAGTCTTGCTGGCTGAGAAACAAAACCAGCTGAGTGGAGAGTTTCACCCGGTGCAAATGCAGGGTGGCATATCAAAGGACGTCAACTCCCATGAATAGTAGAGAGCCTGCTCGCAGCACCAACACTATCGACCTCATAAACGGAGGAGTGGGACCTGGTATCGCAAGACAGGTGTCGCGGAGAGGTGTGCCATGCACGCTGCTCCTATCCGGAATACTGGGGCTACTTCTGGGCGTGCAGAATTCGTCTTATCAGGATTGTCTGGAAACCGCTCAA
>CAZITS010000575.1:0-4370 GCA_964542185.1 uncultured Pirellulaceae bacterium | reverse complement strand
GTATGCGGACCCCAATGTGTGCCGGGCTGTCTGCGCTGGCCAGTATGGACTTGGTATCCAGGTCGATGGAAATGGGCCCGGCGCTGGGTTGAATCATGATCTGGTCGGGCGCCGTTTTCGAAGTGTAGGCGACGGTGTGACGACTACCGTCGAAATCCACCAGTTCTCCATAGACCATGATCACCGTGCGCCCTGTCAAACCAACTTTAGTCCAGGTGGAAACCTGCAGTGGATAATCGAAGTAGGAGGCTGCGTCGGGAATCTCGATGGCGGTGCCAGTCGTTCCCATTTGATGTCGTATTTGATGGTCCGCAACACACGCGAACAGCTTGCCTTCGAAGCCGCCACGGTCGAGCTGGTAGCGGCGGTAATGCGTGGTGCCACGCAACGCAAAGGGAATCTTGTATTCGCCGGTAAACTTGAAGGGCGCCGCGAGGCCTGTGGTCAAAAGCACGGTGTCGAATTGGAGTTCTCCCGCGTCCAGTTGATAGGTTGCGGGGCGCGTGACTACCTTTTTGTCGGCCAGTTCAGCACTCCCGCGTACTGCGATGCGTGCAATCTGAACGGCCTTTTTGGGTCCCGCCTGCAGTTGTAATTTGGCTGTTTTCTTGTTGCCTGGGATAGTTGCTTCGGTAACAGTGACGCCCTCAGGAAGCTGATCTGCCGTCAATTTGATTTCGCCGCTGAATCCGCCGATCCGTACCGCATTGACTGTCAATTCTGCGGTGCCTCCGCGCGTCAGGGTGATCGCGTGTTGTGCGGGCTGCAGGCGAAAGTCAGGAGCCGCCGGAGCGCTCACCTGAAGTCGGTAGATGAAGTGAGGGCCACCGCGCCCTGGGTATCGCTCCGCAACGCGCAAGCGGCAAATGCCTGCCTTGGGGAAAGTGAATGTACTCCGTTCCTCGGTACGGAAGAGTTCCTTGCCTGTGGAGTCTAGAGCGACCAGTAATGGGTTTAACGGGTTGCCTGGGTGCCTGCCGCGGAAGGCAAATTCCAGAACTTGCCCTTCTGCCACTTGGAGTTGCCAGAAGTCGCGCTCGTCTGGCTGCGAAATCCGCCCATTGAACACGACGGGAGCCTGTCGAGTCGGAGCCGAGTCGGCTTTTTCATTAAGTTCTGTTTCGATGGCCTCGGGGAAGTCACCGAGTTCGATTAAAGCATGCTGTTGGGTCCCGGAGACAGGGATGGTGACCCGGTAGGCGTCCGCGCCTTCTGGGGGCAGAGGCACAGCAACAGGAGTTGCCGGAACGTGTTGGCCCAGGAGTTCGAACGAGACGTTGGTGCCGCGTTGGCCGCCCAATGGGAAAGTTGCGTCGACGTGAGGTCCGTTGGTAATCGTGAGTCGGTAAACGGAACTCTGCAGCCCACCGAACCGCACATCATGTATTGCCGCCTGGTAGGTTCCGTCCTGGGGCGCGATGAAGCGAACGAAAGAGTCGGATCCGAAGTGATCGGTGTTCTCGGCAATGCGGCGTCCCTGGCTGTCTCGGATCTCCAGGTGCGAGTCGAGCGAAGATCCGAGACGGGCCGCATTGACTTCGCAAGTGATGGATTCGCCCGCTTTGGCCGTGAAATTCCAGAGATCGACATCTTCCCGCGGGTAGATGCGGCCATTCGCGGTAATCGGAAGCGTCACGATTTCGGGCAACGCCTGTCCGGAAACCTCGTGTTCAATCACCTCGGGCAAATCGCCAATGACAAAACGCTGCGGTGGCGTGCCGCCCTGTGCGGTCCAGACCTGCCAGTAACGCATTCCCGGCGTCGCGTCTGCCGCGATGCGCAGTGATGCAGCGTAATCTCGTGGGAACATATACTCCGCAGTGAAATAGGTTTGCGGTACAACGACTTGAGGGAACACCCGCGTTGTGGTTGGCAGGATCCGTTCGGGTCCCGTGACGCCATCTCCCACGAGTTCCAGCGATGCCCCTTGATGGAGGTAAAGGCCCCCGATGCGGACGTCTACTGTTGTGCCCCGTTGGCCGCCAGCTGGAAAGATGTAGTTGGCCGTTGGCTGGATGGCGGACGCCAGGTTCATTAAGCAGAGCGTCAAACAGGCTGCTGTCCACACAACACCAGGGAAGGTCTTCATCTGGAATCCTCAGAATTGCGAACCGCCACGGCGATTACTTGAGAGTGCTGCGGTGTCCTGCTGCAGGCGTTAGAGCAACTCCTCGATCACCCGTCCGCCATCCAGAATTTTCATGGGACGTTTCTCAAGGGTGTAAACGAGTTTCTCCGTGTCGACGCCCTGCAGGTGGAACATGGTGGCGGCAAAATCTTTGGGGCCAATGGGATTGTCAGCTGGTTTTGCTGCCCACTCATCCGACGCGCCGACGACGCGTCCGCCCTGGATGCCACCACCCGCCATGGTCAAGGTGAAACAAGGGCCCCAGTGGTCGCGCCCTGCGTCCTTGTTGATTTTGGGAGTGCGCCCGAATTCTCCGCTGACGACGACCAGCGTCTTTTCCAGCATTCCGCGATCAGACAGGTCTCGAAGTAGCTCGGAGAGCGCCTTGTCGAGATGGGGTAGCAGGTTGGTTTTCAGGTCGCCGAAGTTGTTGGCGTGGGTGTCCCAGTTGTTGTGGTTGATCATGACGTAACGCGAACCGGATTCAACCAGCCGGCGGGCGAGCAGACAGGACTGTCCGAGTGTGTGATTGCCGTAGGCTTGCCGGGCCTGTTCCGATTCGCTTTGCAGATCGAACGCTTTTTTCGCTTCGGGCGAGGTCATCAAGCTGAACGCCCGCTCTCGAAACTTGTTGAAGGCTCCTGCTTTTCCACGGGTTTCTACCTGCCGCTGAAAACGGTCGACCGTCGCCAGCAGGCCGCGCCGGTTGGACAGCCGGTCTGTATTGATGTCGAGTGGCGGCGCCAAGTCAGGGACGGAAAAACCTGGAAAACTAGGGTCGGCGTCAATCAAAAACGGAGCCGCGGAAGAACCCAGGAACTGGGGCCCGGCACTGGCGTGCATGGCAGGTAGCACCACGTACGGCGGAACCGAATTGCGGCCGCCGTGCGTATAAGAAGCGACTGAGCCAAACGCCGGGCGAGGTGAATTGCGGTAGCCAGTTAACATGTATTTGTCGGCCGAGCCGTGCCCGGAATCGCCGTGCGCGAACGAGCGGATCAAGGAAAACTTGTCCGCGTGTTGTGCGCAAAATGGCATATGCTCGCCCACTTCGATACCCGATACGTTTGTCGCGATGGGCGAGAATTCGCCGCGCACTTCGGCGGGTGCATCTGGCTTCAGGTCGAAGGTGTCGATGGTGCTCAGGCCACCGAGCAGGAAAATGTAAATCACCGAGACGTCGTCGGCGGATTTTCCGCTACCGGTGGTGGCTGCCAGCGCCTGTTGCTCGAGGGACATGGGGAGCGTCGCCCCCCAGCCGAAGGCACCCGCAGCACCAATTCGCATGAAGTCCCGGCGCCGGATTCCGTCACAAAAGGGTCGTGAGCGTGGCATGTGGTGGTTCCTCTGTGAAAGGGTTGTGCAGGCGTCGCGCCCTTGTCTGTCGTCGAGCGCGCAGCTCCGTGTTCTGTAGTCGTTTTAGTGTCGAAAAATAAACTCGATCGAGCAGAGCATGCTCCAGGCAAGGTCTTCGCTGGCATTGCGCCGGTCGGAGGCCTGTTGGAGGTACTCGAGGGCCCGGGTCTCTTCCTCCGCAAAAGGCGGGCGGCTGAAGAACGTCAGGTAGATCGCATGTACGAGGCTTTCGTCGTCCTGATGCTGCTGGACGAGCCGCGCCAATGTGCCGCCTTCATGTTTGAGCTTCTGGTGGATGTCGGGCGAATTCATCAAATGTAACGCCTGTGCGACATTGGGTTCGTCGATGCGTTCACAAACACAGGCGGATGTCCGTAGTGGACGGCCAAACAGTTTGAGGAAATAGTGCGAGACGCCACTGTCCCAGAGCTGAATCGCGCGGTAGCCGGTAGGCACGCCGTCGAATTTTTCGGCGATACCTGTGACCTGACTGACGGCGTCCAGGAGTACCTCTGCTTCCAAGGGACGCAGCAAGGCGTGCGAGTAATTCTGCTCGTCGAGGCGATTGCTGGGGTTCGCGGTGGAGGAGAGTTGGTAGGCCCGCGACCGCGTGATGGTACGGATCAGTTCGCGAATGTCGTATTTGCTCTCGATGAAACGCTGGGAGAGCGCCGTCAGGAGTTCGGGGTTGGTGGCTGGATTTGTAGCACGCAGATCGTCGACGGGTTCAATCAGGCCCCGTCCCATGAAGTGTGCCCAGACACGATTCGCCAGATTTTTTGCGAACCAGGGATTCGCGGGATCGGACAGCCAGGCAGCCAGAATGCGGCGGCGATCACCGGTGGCGATTTCTTTGGGCATCTCCGTTCCGAGGGGGTGTGGTTGA
>CAZITS010000574.1:0-4375 GCA_964542185.1 uncultured Pirellulaceae bacterium | reverse complement strand
GACGCCGCCGCATAGCGGAATTCAAGCTGGTAGGCACCGTCCGCTGGCACCTCAACGTCATACTCCACCCAGACCATACCCCCGGGACCAGCGTCAGAGATAATCCCAATCCCCTTGCCGTAGGTTTCGTGGTCGGCTGCTGCGTTACCCCGATCAAACGCTTCCGCCTGCCCCGCGAGAGCGCGCGTCCCGTCAACCGCTGTGTGCTGCAACTCGGCCACTGCCAGGTAGGGCGACGCAAGCGCGCTACTCAGCGCGCCACGCAGCCGCGACGTCTGCGTATTCTCACGCCACATCGCCACGCTTCGGCTGTGCAGTAAATAGGCCTCGACCGACTTGCGGGCGACCTTCGCAATACGTTCTTCCGCGCCACGACGGACGGTCTCCAGACGCTGCTCCAATTCCGCCATTTGCAGATCCATTTGAGGCCGCCGTGGATCGGTCAACGTCCGCGTTGCAAGACTGGTACTGCGCAGGATCCCCGCCAGCGCGTAGTAATCCGCTGTAGGAATTGGATCAAATTTATGGTCGTGGCAGCGCGCACAGGCAACGGTCAAGCCAAGCATAGCGCGACTGATCACGTCAATTTGTTCGTCGATAATATCCGCGCGCTTCTTCTCCTGGTCCTGTTCCGCCGCGATCTTGATACCTAATGCCAGGAACGCCGTGGCTGTGACGTGCTGATTGCGCAGCGCCATATCCCCGCCGTCTGGCAACAAATCGCCGGCGACCTGTTCACGCAGGAATTCGTCGAACGGTCGATCCTGATTGAACGCCTCAATCACATAATTGCGGTAACGAAAGGCCAGCGGGTAGGGTTTGTTCTCATCCGCCCCGTTGGAGTCGGCGTAGCGAACGACATCCAGCCATTTGCGACCCCAGTGTTCCCCGTATTGGGGCGCCGTCAGCAGACGTTCGACAAGCGTTTGATACGCCTGAGGCGACGTATCGGCGAGATACTCTGCGATCTGCCCGGGTGTCGGCGGCAAGCCGTGCAAACCAAACACCAAACGTCGAATCAACTGCCGGCGGCTGGCCGTGCCTCCTGCGACCACGTGCGCGTCCTGCCGCTGCTGCTCCAGATAGTAATCGATCCCGTTTCCCGTTTCGGTTCGGTAGTTCGCTGGCGGAACCGTCTCGTGTAATGGGCGAAAAGCCCAGAAATCACGGGCCGTATCCCAGTCGATTGCCGCGGCACCCGCCGCCGTTGAGACCTCGGCGCCAAAATCCGCGGGAACCGGGGCGCCCGCCTTGATCCACTCGCTGAAATCTTCCACCACCGCAGCCGACAACCGCCCGTCAGGTGGCATTTTGAAAGCCTCGTACTGCAAGGCTGAAATGAGCAGACTCTCCTCTGGATGGCCGGGGACGACGGCCGGGCCTGAGTCCCCTCCCTGCTGCCAGCCGGACGGGGAATCAAGCCTCAACTTCCCTTTCGGCGGATCGCTCCGCTGGCTGTGGCACTGGAAACATCGCTCCACCAACACGGGTCGAATTCGCGTTTCAAAAAGTTCCAGATCCTGCTGATCATCGGCCACCAGAACTACCGGAAAGCAGACAAGCAAACCCCAGAGCCATACCCACGCAACGCCTGAGCACCTGCTGCACATAAGAGATCCAAGGGAAGAAGCACGAGATGAGGGAGGAACGCCTCGACGCAGTTATTCTAACGTAAACAGGTGCCTCGGACCCAGTGAAACAGGTCCTGCCTTGTGATCATCCGCCAAACCGGGACCGCAGCCCTGGCAAAGCCCCGGCACATAGCCAGCGGCGGGACCATCGGCTAAGGTGGCCAGCGGCACAAAGGGCGTATCATCTTCACTCGGATTGGAAACGGTGACCGATGTCCCATTGGTTGACAGCGCAACAGCAGCGTCACCTCCGGCGCGGTTACCTGAAGGCAGTGGAAACACCGATTCCTACGCAAGTCGTCTCCAGTGGCGAGTGCTACCCACCGCGTCAGACGCGCGAGCAAGTCGAAGTTGAACTGCTAATTCAGGAGCGGGCCCAACCGCAGGCACGCCGTATCGGCCTGCCGGTGCACCAGTTCCTCCGTACCCGATCCGGCATGGCGTCCGCGTTTATGGCCATGAACACAGTGCATGGTGATCTGTTCCAGGTGGCTTCCGATGAGGTCGAAGACCTGGCGGCGGCGGATGAGCGACATGCCCGCACGCGTGATCAGTTCATTTTCGACGTCCACACACACCATGTCCACGACGATTATGCCTGGGAGGGACAGCTCTGGTTGCGTGACGCTGCTCGGGGAAACAACCAGGCCGGCGTCCCCTTCAATCCCACACTGGTCGAGCAGCAGCTGGATCTCAAATATTACAAATTCGATTACTACATCAAAGACATGTTCTTTGACAGCGACACCACCTTGGCACTCTTGAGTACGTCACCATCCGTGGACCCGGAGAAAACGCTCCTCGACGACCGACAAATCACTGCCACGCGTGATCGCGTGAATCAACTCGCGGGCACCCGGCGGATGTTTGCCCATGGCGTGATCTGGCCTTCGGTCCCAGGGTACCTTGAGGCCATGGACGCAGCTGCCAGGGAACTCAAGGTGGACGCCTGGAAAGGCTATACCATTGGCGACGTGCTCGGCGAGACTCCCAGTTTCGAGGCACCGTGGCGCCTCGACGATCCGGACGTGACGTGGCCCACCCTGCAGCGAGCGCGTGACCTGGGGATCCCCAATATCTGCATCCACAAGGGCGTTCTCCCCATGGATTACCGGCAGATTCCCAACTGGGAATACGCCACCGTCGACGATGTGGGGGGCGCGGCACAGGCCTGGCCAGACCTCAATTTCCACATCTATCACGCCGGACTCAAAATGTGGACCGATGCCGAGGCAGTGAACCGCGAATTCGAACAAACCGGCAGGGTCCCCTGGATCGACGACCTCGCCGAAATACCAGCACGGTACGGCGTCAGCAACGTGTACGCTGACATCGGTCTCTCATTTGGTGCGTTGGCGATTACCCATCCGCGTCTGGCCGCCGTCATGGTCGCGCGGCTGGTCGCCGGCCTGGGCGCAGACCACGTGCTCTGGGGCACCGACTCGATCTGGTTTGGATCTCCACAATGGCAGATCGAAGCATTTCGCAGGATCGAGTTGCCAGCTGATTTGCAGGATCGTCTTCATCTCGAGCCGCTGGGACCTGCCGACGGTCCGGTCAAAAATGCGATTTTCGGAATCAACGCGGCCGGCCAGTACGGCATCGAGCTCGACGAAGCTGGCCAACCTCGTGCCAACTACGCGGGGGATCGTTTGTCCCAACTAAAGCAGGAATACCTGGCATCCGGCGAAGAGCGTGACAATATCGTATGGGGCTGGATCCAGGATTCCTGACAGGTACCGCCGGCAAAGCGCCCCTGCCCCCGATCACAACACGCACCGGTCGATTTGCCCTGGCTTCCCGCAACCGGTATTCTCAAGACACAATGGTTCCACACCGCAGGGAAGCCACCGGAATGGAAAAGCGCCCGAAACTCACCTGGGGCTCACTCTACACCGAAGTGGAGCTCTACAAATCTGCCGTGCGCCTCTATACCAAGCCGCTCTTCAACCCCGCGAAAGCGCGCTCTACCTCCAGTGACGAGAAAACACTCTTCGACTTTGCCAAACGTGGCTTGCACAATCTTCATCACATCCACCGTGCCTTGTCAGCCCAGACCTTTGCGTTCCGCCCAGGCCGGGCCCACCATCGAAATTTCAATGGGAAGCAACGCACACTCTATATCTACCCTTGGGAAGAGCGTCTGGTCAGCCTCCTGCTTTACCGCACTCTCAACCGCAAGCTTGACAGCCAGCTTTCCACGTCGTGTTACGCCTATCGGTGGAGAGGGTACGGCGTCGACCGCTGCCAACAAGCAATTGCCCAGGCACTCCGCCGGATTCCTAAACCGTTCCATGTCATGAAACGGGACATCTCAAATTTCTTTCCTTCCATAGACCACACCATTCTCATTGACAGATTGCGGTCCCTTGTGGAACCGAGTGATTATTTATTCCAGCTCCTGTCCCAATGTGTCCGCTTCAGTTACCACGACCAGGGGGAGTTGCGGACAGCGGATCGCGGCGTTCCTTTCGGCACCGCGTCTGCCTGCCTGCTGGCCAACTTGTATTTACTTGATCTGGACCGCCGTCTGGAAGCGATACCGGGAATCACCTTTTTTCGTTATGCAGATGATCTGCTGGTTCTCTCATCCGGCGAAGAGGGCCTCTGCGCGGCGCAGCGTGTTTTCGCTGATGAAATGACCGCGCTTCAACTGACCAGTAACAAAAAGCACGAAAACCAATCGCTGCTCGGAGGAGCAAACGTCGCCGGCAACTCAATCGGTGGCGGATTCCGCCACCTCG
>CAZITS010000573.1:0-4375 GCA_964542185.1 uncultured Pirellulaceae bacterium | reverse complement strand
TGAAGGAATCGAACGCTTTGGAGAACTGGAAACTTGCCGACAGCTTGGGTTTACATTGGGGCAAGGTTATTTTCTGGGTTCCCCACAATCTCTGGAAAAACTTGCCTGTCCCAGTGATACCCGATAACACCTCGTCCTGTTTTCTTTCAGTGCGTCGTGCTGCCTTCCGGGCATCCACCGCCGGCAACCAATAGCCCGTCTGGAAAGGTCCCGTAGCTGACCTCCTGATGGCAGCCTACAATCGCCACCGCGGCGTGGACAGCGCCAGAAAAATACGGACAGGATTCGCATCTTGCATCACAGGGAGGGATTGTCATGGGCCACCTACAAGGAAAAGTTGCCGTCATCACAGGCGCTGGCAGGGGAATTGGACGAGCGCATGCACTGTCAATGGCCGCGCAGGGTGCACGTCTGGTAATCAATGATGTCGGCTGTGAACGAGACGGCAGCGGCCAGGGTTCCGCGGCAGAAGATGTCGTCGAAGAAATTCGCGCCACAGGTGGGAAGGCGGTTATCAGTTCCGACGAAGTTGGCAGCAGTCAGGCTGCGCAATCTATCATGCAAACTGCACTGCGAGAATTTGGCCAACTTGACATCCTGGTTAACAACGCAGGAATCCTTCGTGATCGCACGCTGCTCAAAATGACAGATGACGAATGGGACGATGTCATTCGCGTGCATTTGAAAGGTACCTTTTGTTGCCTCAGAGCGGGGGCGCAGATCATGAAAGACCAAGGGACTGGTGGCCGGATCATCAACACTTCGTCCAGTTCAGGGTTATTGGGGAACTTCGGTCAGGCGAACTATGGGGCCGCCAAGGCAGGCATTCATGCTTTAACTCGTATCGCAGCTGACGAACTTGGACGCTATGGCATCACTGTCAACGCAATCGCGCCACTTGCCTGGACGCGCATGACAGACGATCTGCCCAAGGGAACTTCCTTGTCACAGCAACAAGCGATGTCACCCGAATTCATCTCTCCTGTCGTCGTTTTTCTGGCTAGCGATGAAGCAAAAGAAATCAGCGGAGAAACGTTCGGTGTCGAGGGGAATCACGTTTTTTGTTACCGCATGATGGCCAGTCACGGTATTACACGAAATAGCGGAGACGGGCCCTGGTCATTTGAAGAATTACGGGACCTGCTTCCTCGAGCGATCAGCTGGTAAACAGGTAATTGGCCTGGCCTTGTCACACGATAGACCAATCGAAACCCGTAAGGCAAAAGAACACCAGGTCGCCACACGCTCACACTACACAGACACGGCTTGACGCAAAACTACCAATCGTTGAAGACCGTTGACAAAGCACGCAGTAAAAAGGCGGACATCTACGGTCGAAAACCTGCTCAGTCAGATTTACGTGGATTCAACTCGTGTTCCATCCGCCAGCCCGGCAAAGTCTGGGACTCCTGAGGTTCAACGAGTTTTCCGTAAAGCTCAGGCCTGCGTGCCTTCAAGTAGCGGCGGCCTGAAGACTGTGCGAGTTTATCGGCAGTCAACAAACCCACGACCACATCGTCATCCAGCGCGCGACTTTCGGCGACGATTTCACCATAGGGATCGAGAATCATCGCGAGACCTGGCTTGACCGTGTCGTAATCCCAGCCAATCGGATTGCTGAATACTGCATAGATACCATTTTCATACGCCCTCGCCGGCAGCCACCGCATGAGCCACTCTCGTCCTTTCGGACCCTGGAACTCTTGCCGCAAACGCACAGGATCTTCGTGGCGTCTATCCCATAACTCTCGCTCCACAACTCCCCGTCCTGGCATCACTGAAGGCAGACAGCCCGTGACGTGTGGCATGATAATGATCTCAGCGCCCAACATCGCCGTGAGCCGCACATTTTCGGGAAGATTGTTGTCGTAACAGATCAGGAATCCCACCTTGCAACCCAACAGGTCGATCACCTGGTACTCCGATCCGGCCGACAAGTGAGGATTGACAAAAGGGTGGATCTTACTGAACTTGGCCACAAATCCGTCTGACGAAACCGTGACGTAGGTATTCCAAACTCGGTCTTGCGAATCACGTTCAAACAAGCCGGCCATGACAACGGTTTGAAATTCAACCGCGATAGCTTCCAACGCCGAGATTGAAGGACCATCGGGTACCGGCTCTGCAATCTTCAGCAAAGCGGGTTTGTCGAGCGGCTGAATCCATGAGTAACCGTGAATGCAGCCCTCATGGAAACTGACGAGTTCCGCGCCCAAATCAACTGCCCTCCGCGTGAGATCACGTATGCGTGACAAGTTGTACGCGGGATCATTATCCCGATGTTCAAACTGGCACGCTGCGACTCGCACATTGCGCATCAAACTGTTCCTCCACTGAGTACCCACAGCTGCTTGACAGAACGCCGCGCTAGTGAGGAGTGTCTCGTTGACGCGGATTCTTGATCCATCTCTGAGGCAACTCAAAGATCCGCAACGCCCAGTCCGACTTTTTGAGTTGATCGATCATGGCGGCTGCCAGAATTAACGATCCAAAGACAACCATCTGTTCATAGGTTGCAACACCTTGCATATTCAAACCATTCTGGATGATGGCAATAATTCCGGCACCGACCAGTGTCCCAAAAATCTTCCCCTCTCCGCCCGCCAGGCTAGTACCGCCCACCACGACCGCCGCAATCACGCGTAACTCGTAAAGTTCCCCCGCATTGGGACGCCCTCCTTCAAAGCGGGAGGCATCCATCACACCACTCAAACCGGCGAATGCTCCGCACAGCGTGTAAACAAAAATGAGCACCAGCATGACCGGGACACCTGACAGCCTCGCCGCTTCGCGGTTTCCTCCGACGGCATAGATGTAACGCCCTACCGGCGTATTAGTCATCAAGATATGGGCCAACAGGTAGAGCAAGAGCGTTAACAGGATCGGATTGGGAATGCCAAACAACTCTCCATTACTAAACGCGCCAAACGCCTCGTGATCAATTTTGACGGCTTCGGGGGTCCCTTTGGTCCCACCGCCGGAGAGAAAACTCTGGTAATCGACAGCGATGATCAATGCGAGCCCACGAGCCACCATCATCATCGCCAGCGTGACCACAAAAGCCGGAATATGACAGACCGTTACCATGATCCCGTTTAAGGTTCCGCTCAGCGCACAAATCCCAGCCCCAATCAGACAGCCTGCGATCAGACCCCCTAGCCCGGCATCCTCACCTCCCCACCAGCGCTGGATCATCACCGCGCTAATGACTCCCGAGAGAGCCAATAAACTCCCCACGGACAGGTCAATTCCCGCGGTAATGATGACCATCGTCATACCAATGGCAATGATCGCTATATCTGCATTGTTTTTGAATACGTTGAGAATATTCGACCAGGTGAGAAAACTCGGCCACATGTAACTCTCGGGAACATGCACTCTTGGCACCTGAGGCAACGACAACTGATTTGCCAGGCGTTTCAGGCGGTCAACTTTAAGTGGACCCCACTGGGTCCCCGCATGGTGCGTCGCAACCGCCTCGAGCGGATCATCAGAACTGATGCGACGCAGCGCACGCCCCGCATCCACGGGTGCTTTTGCAAATACTGTTTCACGTACACGCCCACCAAGCGCTGTCAATTCACTGGAAATTGCCTTGGCAAAGATACGGTCTGCTACGGTATCGCGCACGATAATCAAGGTATCGCTCTGAACACCATGGATGGCAATGATCGACTGCGCCAGCGATCGTCCGGCAGCCGCATTTGTGGGATGCTGCTCGCTCCAAGTGACCACGCTGTAGTATCCGCACAACAGCAAGAACACCAATACAGAACCATACTCAGAAAACAGTCTTTTCATCACCACTCAACAATGCGTACCAGGTCCTGAAATACACTCCACACCGAACGCCTCTCTCTGCGCCATTTTCTCCGCCGACCATTACCTCCACAGGCCGCGGTCTCCGTCAGCTATCGTAATCGCCACTACGCGATTATTACTCCACTGCCAGCTCCATAATTTGCTCCTGCGTCGCAGCAGATACTTCGCGAATCTCTCCATTAATCCGGCCTTCGCGCATAACCAGGATACGATCCGCCATTCCCAGTGCTTCCGGAAGCTCACTCGTAATCATCAAAATTGCCTTGCCCTGGTCTGCCAAATGATTCAATAGCTGATAAATCTCATATTTGGCTCCCACATCGATGCCCCGTGTGGGTTCATCAAAAATGATCACTTCCGCATTCCGTTCCAACCATTTCGCCAGCACTACTTTTTGCTGATTGCCACCCGAAAGTGTCTGAGCCTGCTGATAACGACTAGATATCTTGACTTGAAGACGATCGACATGGCCGTCCATCGCTCGGCGTTCCCGCAATTGTGAAATCCAACCCCACGGAGCAAAACGACGCATATTCGGCAAGCCGAAGTTCTC
>CAZITS010000572.1:0-4382 GCA_964542185.1 uncultured Pirellulaceae bacterium | reverse complement strand
CCGTCGAGAATGTCATGAACCATCTGGAAGTGTGGCTCAATCCCCGGGTTATCGTTAGTGATAATATCGAGATCGGAAAAACGTTCCACGACCCTTCCCAGGGCGGCACGCGACGAGCGGGAATGCGTACTGCGTGCACCGTAAACGCAAATCAGACGTCCAGGGATAATGCTGCGCAGCGCTCGGAGTGCTCTGCCCAACTGATCTGGCGTGTCCGCACAGTCGACAAACACGCTGAAGTCCTGGCCACAATCCAGGCGTTCCAGACGTCCGGGTAGTACCGGCAGAGCCTCGAGGCCGCGCGCGATCGTGGGGAGGTCGATTCCCAACGCCAGTCCCGCGGTTGCGGCGGCCAGACAATTCGCCAGATGCGGTGTTCCGGTGGTGGCGGTGCGGACGGGAATGGATTCGTCACCTGTTGTCAGGACGAATGTCTGCTCGCTAGGAAGTTGTTCGATGAGGTCTGCGGAGACCTGCGAGTCAGACTGCGTCCCGAATGTGAGTGCCGGTCGGTCCACGCTGGCCAGCAGGTTACGGCTGGCGCGATCGTCGGCATTCATCACCGCACACCCATTTGGTGTCAATTGCGAGAAGAGCCTTGCTTTGGCACGCCGGTAGTTTGGCAGAGTCCCGTGCAGGTCGAGATGATCACTACGTAAATTTGTCAGTACGGCAAGATCCCACTCGATACCGGCTGTCGCGCGTTGCGCCAGTGCGGCACTGGATACTTCAAGTACTGCGTGGGAGCATGCATTGTCTGCGGATTGCCTCAACGTGTGAGCGAGTGTTTCAGGGCAAAGTACTTTGTCTCCATTGGCGTCCAGATACGATCCGTCGTGCCAGCCGAGGTTGGTGAGGCTCGATGTGCGATGTCCAGCTGCCCTGAGGACCGACGCAATGAGTTCACCAGTGACCGTCTTTCCGCTGGTGCCACTGACGGCCACCGTGATCTGGTGCTGGGCGGGATGTCCTGCAAGCGTCTGGCAGACGAGTCCGAGTGCTTCACGCGTGTCTTCCACGACGCACACTGGCACTGCCAGTTGGAGCGGCCGCTCGGCAATCACGGCGACAGCTCCCCGGTCAACCGCACGGCGAGCCTGTTCGTGCCCGTCGCCATCTTCGTCGACGACCGCGACAAATAGATCGCCGTGACGAATGCGGCGCCAGTCGCGACTGCAACCGCGTGCGGTTACGTCACCGCCATGCAACAAAGTCTCCGGAAACAGTTGCCCTAGTGAGACAACACCGGAAAACGGAGTCGGTGTTTGCATTTCCCAGGCCTCCTTGCCCTGAAACGCTGACCTGCCGGTTCGTTTTGCACATCGACGCGAAACGCTCCATTCCTTGGAGCCCAATGCCGCATCGATCAGATCGTAGGTCGCTGATTCTGTGATGGTCCGTTCGATGAGTCAAGCCGAATCCGCAGCCAGAATTCACCTTGACGTAACCCTCGACTTGGCGCTTCTTTTGTGGCCGTGTCCAACCGGTTTTGGTTTCGCTCGAGAACAGATCGATTGATTCGGGTGGCCGGATCGCCGTCGAGGGTTAGTCTGCTGGCATTGCCTGGGCACGGCGGTCCAGAGCGCAAAGAATAACAGCCAATGGTTTCACTCTATCCACTCTGTTTCCAGCCAATCATGCGCAGATACCTGTGGGGTGGGAGACGTTTGGGAACTATTTTGGGCAAGCCGATCGGGCCTGAAGGTGACTACGCAGAAAGCTGGGAGGTTGCGGATCACGGCATCGATCAGTCTGTGGTGATCAACGGCGCGTTGGCCGGCAGGCGACTAGGGCAATTGGTTGAGGAGTTTGGCGTCGCGTTGACCGGGGGGGAATCGCCGTTCCGGCGTTTTCCACTCCTGTTGAAATATCTTGATGCGCAGCGGGTTCTCTCCGTTCAGGTTCATCCCAATGACGCGCAAGCAGCTCTTTTGCAACCTCCAGACCTGGGGAAGACGGAAGCCTGGGTGGTTCTGGCCGCCGAGCCGGGAAGCGTGCTATATGCCGGCTTGCGTCCCGGTGTTGGTCGCGTCGATTTGGAAATCGCGGTACGCGACGGGACCGTTGCCGAACTGCTACACGTGATCGAACCCAGTGCAGGTGACTGTTTTTTTATTCCCGCTGGTACGGTCCACGCGATTGGCGCCGGATTGATGATCGCTGAAATTCAGCAGGCGAGTGACGTTACATTCAGGCTGTTTGATTGGAATCGTAATGGTCCCGACGGCACGCCTCGCAGACTCGATGTGGAGGCTGCACTGAATGTGACTGACTTCATAGGCGGTCCTGTTGCCTGCCAGCGTCCCCAGGCGATTCGTCCATCGGTGGTCAGCCGACTGGTTTCGTGTCCTGCGTTTTCGCTCGACCGTTGGACATGGCAGGGGGATGAAGCACTCGGTGGTGATGACACCTTTCATTTAGTCACGGTTATTGAAGGTGAAGCAAACCTTGTCGCCAAGAGTGGTCGTACCAGTTTAGCACGCGGCCAGACCAGCCTCATTCCCGCTTGTTGTCAGGTTCAAATGCACGCCGCACAGCCCTGCGTGATGCTCGATGCGCATTTGTCGGAGTGAAGCACGTGCCGGCAGAGTCGTGGCTGAAATCACGGCAGCTGATTGCCCTGTCTGAATTGTCTGACTGCTACTGTCGTCAACGATGCGTGGCGCAGTCGTTCCAGGCGGTAAGGTTTGCCGCTCCTTCCTGCAGCCGCTTCAAGTCCCACTGCTGAGGTCGACGATGCTCATTGAAGAAACACCCATTACTGCCTCACGTGGAGCTGCAACTCGCCGGAAACAAGCGGGTAGATCGGACTTCGTTCGGGCAGTAGGTGTCTCTATAATTCGCGCCGCCGGCCTGGGCGTCTGTGGCACCGATCAGGCATCGAAGGCCGTAGGCAGGGGCAGGCAACGTCGCGAAAGGCAGTGAGGTCTTTCCTGGTGGCGAGATTTGAAAGGAAAAGAGGATGCAAAGCTGGCTGCAATGGGTTGCCGTATTGGTCCTTGGCGGAGCTCTCCAGGGGTGTTGGTGGGGGAAGAGCGCAGACGTTCAAAAAGATATGCAGAGCCAGCGTTCCTGGGCAACACTGCATGACCCCTATCCCAGTAATGACATCGGTCCAGCCGTTGTCGGTGGACGTCCCCCCGGGTTCGAGAAACAACAGCCCGAACCTGTGCGTAGCCGCTATTTGCGCGATTGGTGGTGGTCTGGGGCAAGTAACTGATAGGGGTGTGAGCTGAGTGGCTCGTGGTGAATGGGCGAGTTGCCAGGAGCGCCCAGCTGGCGATGCTGCCGGGACAATTCTGCGGAAATACGAGTCTGGGTGTTGTCTTGCAGATTTCGAAATGATGGTCATTCGGTCGGTCCATTTCCGGGAAGCGAACATAAACGGGGCAGTGGGACCTGTGCCCTGACGCGCTCAACCGATAAGATGGCCACTCAGCTCACAGCCTGGTGTATTGCATTTCTTGCTGGATCTTTTTCACGATATGACACAGCGTCCCTCCGCTCACCGTGGTACGACTAAAAAGGTAGCAGCCGACGGCGTTGGGGTGCGCGGTGAGCGATTGCAAAAAGTGCTTGCAGCGGCAGGGATCGGCAGTCGGCGGGAGTGTGAGTCGTTGATTCAGGAAGGTCGCGTGGAAGTGGATCGCCAGGTGGTCACTCAATTGGGGACCCGAGTCGATGCCGACCGCCAGGAGGTCCGTCTGGATGGCGTTGTGCTGCGACAGCCCCGTTCTGTTTATCTGGCGCTGAACAAGCCGCCGGGGGTGGTCTCTACCAACCGGGATCCCCAGGGACGGCAACGCGTTGTAGATCTCGTACCCAACGATATTCGTCTTTTTAGCGTCGGGCGGCTCGATCGCTTCAGTGAAGGGCTCCTGGTGTTGACGAACGATGGCGATCTGGCCAATCGCTTGACACATCCTCGTTACGGAGTTGAAAAGACGTATCGTGTCCGTGTTGCGGGAAATCCAAGTGTTGAGTCGATTCGCCAGTTGCGTCATGGTGTCTACCTGGCAGAAGGTTTTGCACGCGTGGCGAGCGTGCGCATCAAGAAGCGTCACGGTAAAAGTACAGAACTTGAGATTGTTTTGGACGAAGGTCGTAACCGGGAAGTGCGGAGATTGTTGGCACGTATCGGCCATAAGGTGATACAGCTCTGTCGCGTGGCGATCGGGCCGTTACGGCTTGGTGAAATGCCGGCGGGCAGCTATCGGCAATTGACGCAGCGAGAGGTGCGTCAATTGCGCAGTGCGGTTGATGGTGGCGGCCAAGGTCGCCAGGCGACTGTCCGAGGGCGCCCGGGTACCAGGCCGGCGAAAGGCAAGGGTGCCGGCGGTGAGGCTGCGGCCCCCAAGCCGGCGGGACGGCAGTCGAGCGGA
>CAZITS010000571.1:0-4383 GCA_964542185.1 uncultured Pirellulaceae bacterium | reverse complement strand
AGACGCTGGTTTTGGAGAACTGCAGAGTTTTCGAAAGGCGAGTGTTGTGCAGTCTGAGTGATTTGAGATTTTCGAGTTCTGACAAGTCTGCGATGGCCCGGTTCGTTACCTGGGTCCCACTCAGGTCGAGGTCGACTAGTGTGGCTAGATTGCCAACGTGACTCATCCCGGCGTCAGAAACACGCGTATCGTCCAGCAGCAGAACTTTGAGAGATTTGAGACGTGCGACTGCTGCCAGACCATTGTCATCGACTGGACATTCAGACAGCACGAGCCTTTCCAATTGCGATAGCGCCAGCAGATGTTCGGCACCGGTTCCCGTGACTTGCGTGCGCTGGAGAAAGAGATTTTTCAGGCTGGGGAGACGGTTCAACGATTCCATTCCCTGGTCGCTAATGGGATTTCCCGCGAGCCATAGATATTCCAGGTGCCGGAGCTTGGGTAGCCGCAAAAGAAGTTGGTCGGTGACTTTTGTTTTGTTTACGATGATCCGCGTGACCTGCCCCTTTTCGTTGCGGTGGATCTCCGCAGAATCAAGCCCTAATTCGTCGATCGGCGTGGTTGTAAATAACAGTTGCAAGTCGCTGGCGAACCAGGCCAATCCACCGACGGCCACGAGTAACGCAAGCAGAATGGCCCCTGAACGTTTCATGTCTGTCACCTGAGGGGGAGGCAATCGGGCATGTCAGTGCCGCTGCGATCAAGTTGCAATACTGGAAATCGCTATGATGGATGACACGGTTCTGGTACGGACTTGAAACTGTGGTACGGACTTAAGGCAATTGGTGGGAGAGTCGAGATCAGGTCGCCTCGGCGCCCCACGGGGCAATCATACGGAGTTGCTTGGCTGCCAGATTTCGGTAGCAGTCAGGCAAATCAAACTGTGATAGTACACCAGGCAGTAATGTTGCCAAGGGCCACCTGTAATACTCAGATTCGGCGATGTCGGAATACGCGGTCAGGGGGTGTTTTAGCGTAACCTGGCGGACGGATGGCGCCAGGAGCGCGGCGAAGGTCGCTGCCAGGGAGCCCCACCCCTTTCCGATCAAATGCACCTCAGAGTGGCCGATCGATGTCAGCCAGTCGAGGACCCGTAACACATCGAAGGTTTTTTGACCGAGGTAGGGCCGGTCTAACATAAGGCTGTGAATGGCGTAGAAATAATCGCTGCCGTAAGGGCTGTGAAAGGACCCAGGGCTGCAGGTTCCTGGCAGAGATTCGCCGATCCCTCGCACGTCACAGGTATAAAACGCGTGGTTCGGGTGCGCCCTGATGGTTTCCTTGATCAGGGGTTCCTCGCGTAGCTCCTGGTCGCTGGAAAGGTGGGCGATGTACAGTGTAGCCGGCTGCTTTGTGCGCGGCGGGCGCGACTGCCAGCGTTCTTGTGTCAGTCGGTAGACAATGGCTTGAATGTTCCTTTCGGTTTCCACACCGTAGGCAATGGCATGTGGGGCCGGGTAACCACGGCTGCCGAGGTGCCGCCAGATCCGATATTCCGGCGTTCGACTGCTCGGGGCTGGCAATTTGAGGACTTCTCGGACCGCTTTGGTGAGCGCCATGCCATCGATCGGCTTGCGGGTCGTTCGCCATTTACTCGAGATTTCCCTGGTGAAACCAAAAACCGTTCGAGTTCCTGGGAGGGTAGCCACTTGCCCTGTGGGCGTGCATTGCAAGTCTTCGTCTTTTTCGATGATTGGTTCTGCTTCCTGGGGGGAATGGTTGATCCCCGTAGAACGGTGGAACCAGGCGTACATGGCTTCACGGTTTTCTTTTGAAAACCCATGGGTTGTGGGGCCCACGAACAGGCCGGATTTCTCTTCCGCGCCCAGTAGTCGATAGAGTTTTTGCAGCCGCTCGAAGGCTGCTTCACTGCCGCGGACATCAAAGAAATCACGTTCTTTCGCCAGGATCATTGTGGGCTTCGGCGCCATTGCGGCCAGGAAATCTTCGTGATCGAGTCCCAAAGCCAGTGCGCGGGGGGGGCATTGCTCGGTGTCGGCCGGCAATTCGTTTTCCAGATTGTTTCGAAACGTCGTGACGAAACAGGAGGGGGCGGCCATGGTCCAGCGCCGTTCCAGTCCACACAGCCAAGTGGTCATTGTCCCGCCGCCGGAGTTCCCGGTCACTCCGAGGTGTGTGGAGTCGACTTCTTTACGGGTGAGTAAATAGTCCAACGCCCGTACCCCGTCCCAGGCTCTCCAGCTACCAAAAAATTCTCCTACCAGGAATTGCTGGTTGCCGGCGTAGAGGTGTTCGCGGGTTCCTGGCCGCAGTCGCGGCTGACCGTTCTTGTCGACGTACTGTAGCCGTTCTCCTTGCCCTATGGGGTCGTAGAGCAGGCAGGCGTAGCCCTGTCTCGCCAGACCTTGTGCGAAGGCCTGGTAGGCTGGTTCGGCCTTGCCGTTGCTGGAATGACCGCAGGTCCCCACGACGCCAGGGACAGGCTGGCTCGTTTTGGAGGGTAAATACAGATTCGCGGTTACCGGGAAGCCCGGCCGGCTTTCAAAGATCACTTTCTCGATACGGTGAGTAGGCCGTGTAAGTTTCCCGGTCACCGCTGCATTAAGCGGTGTACGCGCTGGAAAGGGGCCAAAGCAGAGGCGAATCTTTTCGCGTACCTGCCGTACGTAATTTTCGGCATCCGGCCGGCTATTGAGGTTCCGCTTGATACGGTGATTGCGTTGTTCGAGTTCTCGTACCTGGCGTACGAAGAATTCATGGACCATGCGTGGAAAACGATTTAAGGGTGCCGCTGCGTCTGCAGCGGCGCAGGAGACGGTTGGTCCGGCCACCCAGGCCAGGAGTGGAATACCACTGTAATGCAAGAGCTGTCGGCGGTCTGTTGCGAGCGGTTGCGAAACCTTATCCATCATCTGGGTCCCGGTGGAAATGAGTCTTCTGTGTTGGCTTCAGCCTGCAGGGCGGTTTGAAGTCGGCACGTTTCTGCGCCAAGGGCCTGTAGTGAGGCAGGGGCTGTGCAGCAGGGTGTCAGCGACATTGCCTCAATTCAGCCTCAGGTCCGCGCGCAGGACTTGTGCACAATTGTAGCCAGGCAGCCCCGTAATGTTTCCACCTGGATGGCAACTGGAACCGCAAAGATATAGACCAGGCAAATGCCCCCGATAATGCCCGGCCCCCGGAAACGGGCGGTGATAGCCAATCTGTCCGCGATCAAAAGAACCCACCAGCAGGTCTCCATAGCGCATGTTGACCAGTGTTCGTTCGGTGTCGAGCGGACTTTGTGTAAACCAATCGCCGTCAGAAGCCGCCAGATTGGGCGCATACTGCTGCCAGGTTTTCAGCAACTTCTGCCCGTGGTCGCGTTTTAGTTGGTCCCAGTGTCCCGCCTCGGCGTGCAACTTGTAGGGGAGCTTCTCCCACATAAAGGCCGTATGCTTCCCGGGTGGCGCCTGCGATGGGTCGAATCGAGTGGGACAGGATCCCCACATGACACTGGGAGGAAAAGTACCCTTTTCGTGGTGCAATAGTATCTCGTGAAACTGTTCGACACGATCGAGACCGAGGATGACCATCAGAGCCTCGTCGAGGTGCGGCGCGTGCTCAGCGGCCTGGTAATGGGGAGGTGCATCAAGGTTGACGTAGAGTGCAAAGAGTGGCGCCAGCAGGTTGTAGTGATACTTTTCGGCCTGCTGCTTCCATTGCTGGGGGACATAGCGTGGATCGAGTAGCTCGAGAAAAGTTTGCTGGGGATTCAGACTCGAAACGACCAGACCCGCACGCAGCAGATCGCCGGACTCCGTCTCGACTCCGGTGACGCGTCCCGCTTCCACACAGATCTGTCGAGGTGCGGCATTCAATTCAATGTTGCCGCCGGTTTCGCGGACCGTGCGGGCCAGTGCACACGCTAGTTGCTGAGACCCCCCCACACACATTTGCGCAAAACGTTCGGCAGCCAGTAACGCGGGGATGTGGTGGCCAAAACCAGGCAGACGCAAGTCGACTTCACGTAATCCGTTGAAAAACAGTAGTGCCGCCTTTACGGTTGGGTGCTCAAATTCCCGCTCCACAAATTCCAGGGGCGAGAGTTGGCTGGTTGACAGCAGCAAGCGTCCGTCGTCTGTCTTCTCTAACTGCCGCCGTCGGACGTCAGGTGGCAGTGGTGGTTGCTGAGATTCTGGAATCAGAATGTCCTGGACAATTGACTGGAATCGTTCTTGCCAGCTGCGCAGCGTTGCCGCATCCTGCGGGCTGATTTCGGCAAACGAGCAGATCGTCCGATCTGTATCTTTCCACCACTGGACGGAGCGGCCATTGGGGCAGATGAGTGCCACGTTGAGATCGGGTTCAATGTAGCGGGCTCCTCGGTGCTGCAGGCCCAGGTCCTGGTACCAAGGCTGCTCCGTAACACCACGATGGAAGAAA
>CAZITS010000570.1:0-4395 GCA_964542185.1 uncultured Pirellulaceae bacterium | reverse complement strand
CGTTCGCAGCACGCTGTACACGAACTCTTGGCTTTTCTCAGTTTGCGGTTTGTTTGTGGAGCGATTAGCCAATGTTACGTGCTTGTGTGTTAGTCCTGGCGTGGTCCGTATCCAGTCTGGCAGTTGCCCAGCCACTTTCCGATGCCGCCAAGCTCGAGTTTTTTGATCGTCAGATCTTCGGCATTCTCAAGGACCGTTGCTTTTCCTGTCACGGCAACAAACGGGCATTGAAGGGTAATTTTCGCATCACCAGCCGGAAAGGTTTACTGCGCGGAGGGGACAGCGGAGCAGTGGTGAATCTAGAGCAACCAGGTGAGAGTCACTTATTGTCCTTGCTGCGTTCCAGTGAGAGTAGTGAGCGGATGCCGCCCGATGGTCGACTGTCAGCAGCGCAGATTGAGTTGATCGCGCGGTGGCTTAAGCTCGGTGCGCCCTACAATCCCCAACGCGAAATCCGTGGTGAGCCGAATGAGGGGTTGCCGACCAACCAGATTAACGATCGGACGCGATCGTACTGGGCGTTTCAGGCTCTCGAGCGTCCGCCCTTGCCTGCCTGGCGTCACGGCCCTGTACCTGCCCAGCCGGTCGATGCTTTCATCGATGAACAACTTCACCAACATGGCTTGCAGCCCAACAGGCTTGCCAGCCGGCAACAATGGTTGCGACGGGCGCACTACGACTTGCTCGGGTTACCGCCGACACCGGAGGAAGTGCTTTCTTACGAGGAAATGCGGGTGCCTGATGCAGCGACACGCGTAGTTGATCGACTATTGGCATCGCCAAAGTACGGAGAAAAATGGGGGCGTCACTGGCTTGATCTCGTGCGTTATGCGGAAACCAATGGCTATGAACGGGACACCAACAAATTACTGGTATGGAAGTATCGCGACTACGTGATC
This sequence comes from uncultured Pirellulaceae bacterium, assembly GCA_964542185.1. Taxonomy (GTDB): domain Bacteria; phylum Planctomycetota; class Planctomycetia; order Pirellulales; family Pirellulaceae; genus UBA9264. The sequence continues at coordinate 3,496 of CAZITS010000570.1, read as the reverse complement.
CGATCACTGAACGCGGACAAACCCTACGATCAATTTGTGTCAGAGCAGATCGCGGGAGATGAGTTGCCCGCTTCCGACCCAGATGCAATCATCGCCACGGGGTTCTATCGACTTGGAATTTGGGACGATGATCCGGCGGATCGCGAGTTGGCACGGTACGACTATCTCGATGATATTTTGCGCACGACTGGCGAAACAATGCTCGCCATGACACTCGGCTGTGCACGCTGTCACGACCACAAGATCGATCCGATTCCGCAAGCCGATTATTACTCGATGTTGGCTTTTTTTGCTGATATTTCGCTACAAGGATCTGGGAACCGAAATCATGTGGCGATCACTGATCTGGAAGCGAAAGCGGATTACGAACGTCGCCTGGCGGCGCGTCAGGCAGAGGAAATGCAATTGCAAAGGGGCATCGACGTTTGGGAAAGCGAGTTGCTGGAAAAGCTGGCCAAGGCAAAGCCTGAACTGCAATTGAACGTCAAAAAGAAAGGGAAGCCACAGGAGCAGGCGCTCATCCCTGCTGCCACGGACAAGTCGGGGACAGACTGGAAATACACAGTGAAAAAACCGGCAAACAACTGGTTTGAACTGGCGTTCGACGATCGGTCCTGGAAGCAGGGGCCAGCCGGTTTTGGCACCAAGGGTACTCCCGGAAGTCGCGTGCACACCGAGTGGAAATCGAAAGCAATCTGGCTTCGCCGGGATTTTCGCCTGACGACGATTCCAGGGCGTGTGAAACTTCACATTCACCACGACGAAGATGCAGAAGTCTACTTGAATGGCAAACTGATCAAACGTTTTGTTGGTTACGTGACCAGTTACCAACAGGTCGACGTGACGACCGAGTGTTTCGAACTGTTGCAAACGGGACGCAATACGCTCGCGATCCACTGCCGGCAGACCGGCGGGGGGCAGTACATTGATGCGGGGTTTATCGCAGACGACGGTCAGCTTCCGACGGCGGTCCTGGCGGCCAGGTACGGGCGCGAAATTCTCGGTGCCCAACGCTTACAGTCATATCAACGACTGGTACGCAAGTTAGCCGAACTGAAGAAACAAAAAATTGAGAAGCAGGCTGAATTTGCCATGGCGGTCAGTGAAGCGGGGCGTCATAAGACCTGGATCCTCAACCGCGGAAACCCTCGTCTCAAAGGCGACGAAGTGGGTCCGCGCCTGCCTCAGATTCTCGATCCGCCTCAACTGGCAATTCCTGCTGTGGATGCCAAGGCTCCCACTACGTTCAAACGGCGGGCCCTCGCCGAATGGATTGTAAGCAAACAGAATCGGCTGACGGCTCGAGTGATGGCCAATCGACTTTGGCAGCACCACTTTGGCCGTGGCATCGTTCGTAGCGCGAATAACTTTGGTTACCTGGGAGACTTGCCGACCCACCCTCAGCTGTTGAATTGGTTAGCGACCGAATTGATGCATGGAGAGTGGCGGCTGAAACGCGTTCATCGTCTATTGATGACGAGCCGTCTCTATCAGACGTCGAGTCGCTCTAATCCTGCGGCGTTACGAGCGGACCCAGGCAACGACCTGTTTTGGCGTTACAATATGCGGCGCCTCGCGGCGGAGGAGATTCGTGATTCGATCCTCAATCTGACAGGCCAGATCAACTTCCGCATGGGAGGTGCCAGTATCTATTCCGAGGTGCCCGGCGACGTCTTGCGAACGGCTTCCCGGCCAGGTGCTGCCTGGGGTAAATCTTCCCCGGCGGAACGTAACCGACGCAGCGTTTACATCTTCGTCAAACGTTCGTTGCGGGAGCCATTCCTGGAGTCCTTTGATTGGGCGGATACCGATAACACATGTGATGTGCGTTTTGTCACAACCGTTCCGACCCAGACTCTGACGATGCTCAACAGCAAGCTGCTGAACGATGCCTCCGAGCAACTCGCGCAGCGATTGATGGTCGACCGGCCCGACGATCTGGTCGGCCAGGTGCGCCGGGCCCTGGAACTGGCCACCAGTCGCAGGGCGTTGAAACCGGAAGTCGAGGAGGGCGTTGCTTTGTTGAGCGAACTTCGTGAGCAGCTTGACTTGGAGCCGGTCGCAGCGCTACAGCGGTTCTGTTTGCTGGTCTTGAATCTCAATGAATTTGTCTATTTAGACTAACGTTGGAGTAGAGCCGTATGCATTTTGACCCTGCACGTCAGCCCAGAAACACTTTTTGTGGTCGCCTGCCGCGCCGCGAGTTGCTGCACCAGGTAGGGGGTGGGTTTACTTCTTTGGCGCTGAGCGGCCTGATGTCGGCCGATGGATTTTTGCGTTCGCAGGCAGTGGCCGCAGATGGCGCGACGCCGTGGCATAACCCGTTGGCCGTCAAGACGCCTCCGTTACCGGCTAAGGCCAAGAATGTCATTTTCTTGTTCATGTACGGTGGGCCCAGCCATGTTGATACGTTTGATTACAAACCGGGCATGTACGACTTGGATGGCAAGACGGTTAAGATCAAGACATTTGGTCGCGGCGGTCGCAAGGATGGTGGACGGGTTGTTGGTCCGAAGTGGAAATTCAAACAGTACGGTGAGTGCGGGAAATGGGTCAGTGATCTTTTTCCGCATCTGGGTGGGCAGGTCGACAAGATTGCCTTTGTGCATTCGATGATTGCAGATTCGCCGATTCACGGATCAGCGATGTTGATGATGAATTCGGGAAGCGTGCTCAGTGGTCGGCCTTCGCTCGGGTCCTGGGTCAATTATGGACTAGGGACTGAGAACGAAAATTTGCCTGGGTATGTTGTCATGCTCGATCCGACAGGGGGGCCGATCAGCGGTGCCAAAAACTGGACGAGCGGTTACATGCCGGCTTCGTATCAAGGTGTCGTTTTCAATGCGACGGGAACGACGATCCTGGATTTGAAGAACCACCGTGGAGCAAGCCGTCAAGAGCAACGGCTCCTCATCGACCGCTTGCGCAACTTCAATGATCGGCACCTGGAAACACGTCAGGACAACAGTGCCCTGTCAGCTCGGATTGCCAGTTACGAACTGGCGTTTCGGATGCAGTCCAGTGTGCCTGAGACGGTGGCCTTTGAAAATGAGCCGGAACACATCCATCAACTGTATGGGTTGAACCAGAAACGGACTGCTGATTTTGGCCGCAAGTGTCTGCTCGCGCGCCGACTCGTGGAAAGAGGTGTTCGCTTCATCCAGATCTACTCTGGTGGCAACCACAATGATGCCAATTGGGATGCCCATGGTGATCTGGTCAAGAACCATAATTACCACGCGGGGAATACCGATTTACCGATTGCTGGTCTGCTCGCGGACCTGGAGCAGCGCGGTCTGCTCGACGAGACGCTCATCATCTGGGGCGGAGAGTTCGGCCGCCAACCGACCGCCGAATATGCCAAAGGGACCGGACGGGATCACAACTCCTACGGGTTTACGATGTGGCTCGCGGGAGGTGGCATCAAGGGTGGCATGAGTCTGGGAACAACGGACGAACTGGGCAGCGCAGCGGTCGAAGAACCGTTGCATGTCAA
>CAZITS010000569.1:0-4396 GCA_964542185.1 uncultured Pirellulaceae bacterium | reverse complement strand
GAAAGTCATCAACATTGGAAAGGGTGAGGTGCGCTGGAAAAATGTGTACATGCCCCTGCGGTAACGGTTGCCACCAGCGCTCGCTTGCCATTTCGCGCTATTGGAGTAAGTTAGCCCGGCATGTTTGGAAGGTTGTGCTGGTTTGACACTGGCACCTCCAATGCGTGGATCGAGGAGGCCGCTCGCGGCGAGCGCCAAGTCTCGTACAATTTCGGCTTCGACACGGCGCCGCGATTGACGAGCTAACAGCCGGTTTTCAGGATCTCTTTCCCACAAATCCCGGCGAGTTGCTGCGGATTGACGATAAGTGGCCGAGGTCACAATCAAACGATGGATGTGTTTGAGTTGCCATTGGCTGGACTGCAATTCACTTGCCAGCCAGTCAAGTAGTTCGGGGTGCGATGGTTTTTCACCTTGTAACCCGAAGTCGTCAGTGGTTTCTACCAGGCCACGTCCGAAATAGCGTTGCCAGATTCGGTTGACGGTAACGCGCGCGGGCAGCGGGTTGATTGGTGAGAATAGCCAATGCGCCAAGTCGAGGCGGTCAGGCTTGTCCGACCGGGAAGCAATTGGTGGCAATACTTGTGGCGTGTGGATCGGTACGGTGTCGCCGGGGGTCAAGAAGTTGCCACGCAAATGGACCCGTACGACTCTCGCTTTGGAGCGTTCTCGCACACTTTGTGCTTTGGTGGAAGGAGTCGGTGGTGCCTGTTTCGCATGTGCCTCGACCTTGCGTTGCAATGCGGCTAGTGTGGGATCGATCGAATGGTAGTACTTGGCGAGCAAGTCGCGCTGTTGAGGATTTCGATTGTCGGCTTTGACTTTCAATGCGGCAACGATCGCACCGGTGAGCCCCTCAAGTTGTACTGGACCGGTATGGTCAGTTACGGAGAGGCGAAAGCGACCAATGTTATGAGAGGAATTTTGCGTGTAGGACTGATCGAGTGTGACTTTCAAATGAACCGGACTCTTTGCCTCAATCGGTTCGGCAAAACGGAATACGGCGACGTGTCGTTTTCCGATTTGTGGACTGACTGCCCACCCGTCCTGGGCATGGTCGTTTATCGCCAGGCTGACATCCCATTCCTTTTGTGAAAAGTCTGCGCGGGCATCACGGAGTTTGTAGGCAGAGGATTCGGATACCGCGTCTTTTGACGATGTGGCAACACGGAACGTGGTGAGAACAAAGTTTCCATTTTCTGCGCGACCGGGGCCATTCTTCGGGAGGCTTTTGTCTGGAAGTACTTCCAGACGAATCGCTGTAATACGATTGAGTGTACTGGTAGCTTCAACCGTATATACATCGGAAACCTGGTTGTTCCCGGTTGCCAGTACGCTTCCATCAGGTTGTTCCTGGAATTGCGCCCCATGCTTCGAATCGGTCGAGATCAGCTGCAGAGTATTCCAGCTGAAACCGGTTTGCAGCGCTTTTGATTCCCAGGCAACCTGCGCTGCCGGCAGATCCTGTTGTTCGTATGTCTTTACGGCAGTTACTAGAGGTTTGTGTACCTCGTCAAAGCGTGCTTTGGTTTTCGCGTGTCGATCGGCTTCGACGGGAAGTGGGGCTGCGATGTCTTGTTCCTCGATCTGATTGAGAAAACCATAGAGCGAGTAGTATTCTCGGTGAGAAAGAGGATCGTATTTGTGTGAGTGGCATTGTGCACATCCAACGGTCAAGCCGAGCCAGATTGTGCCTAATGTGTTCGTTCGGTCGACAGTCTTTTTGACGCGGTCTTCTTCACGGTCGGTACCACCTTCAGTGTTGTGTAATGTATTGCGATGGAATCCACTTGCGACTTGTGCGTCAGTTGTCGCATTTGCAAGCATGTCACCAGCAATTTGCTGAATGCTAAAGCGGTCGAATGGAATGTCCTGGTTCAAAGCGCGGATTACCCAGTGACGATACCGCCAGGCATGCGGCCGTGGACGGTCTTTTTCATAGCCGTCACTGTCGGCGTACCGTGCGAGGTCGAGCCAGTGACGCCCCCAACGCTCGCCGTAATGTGGTGAGTTCAGCACACGAGAGACGAGGCGACGATCGGATCCGGGGCGGGTGTCGTTAAGGAAACGCTGCAGTTGGTGTGGTGAAGGCAACAGTCCCAGCAGGTCGAGATAAAGTCGTCTTATCAGTAATTCCTTCCCGGCTGGAGCGGATGGCGTCAGTTGTTCTTTTTGCAGGCGGGACAGAATAAACATATCGACAGGGTTTTGGATCCAGTCAGTGCTGTCTATTTGTGGCAGAGGAGGGCGTCGGACCGGTTGAAAGGACCAGTGGGCGCGGGCCGCCTGTTGGGGATCGAAGGTCATTGGCCAGCTTGCCCCTTGGTCAATCCAGGCGCGGAGTATCCCGATCTCTGTGCGTGTCAGAGGCTTGCCTTCTCCATCCGGAGGCATCAAGCCAATCGTTTTGTCTAATCCGGCTACGAGTAGTACTAAAGTACTCTGGGCGCTTTTGCCAGGTAAGATTGCCGCTCCACTGTCGCCGCCGCGGAAGGCGGCCTGCCGTTGGTCGAGTCGTAAGCCACCGGATTGTTCATCCTGGCCGTGGCACGAATAGCAGTTTTTTTGCAGCAGTGGAAGGACATCGCTGGCAAAGTCGACTTTGCGCTGTGCTGGAGGTGGGAGCTTGTCCTGGATTGCGGTGAGAGGACGTGGCGCTGCGATCAGGAAGATGCAAAAACAAACGATCGTAGTCAGCTGTGGAAGGTGCATCATGTTCACTGGATAAAACCGGGTCAGGATGATTGGCGGTTGACTGGAACAGCACGAGACCACAGGTTCGGAGAACGGATACAGGTATAGACCTGTGCAGCTGAACCTCTGCGGGCTATGTGACTAGCATTCTAAATGATCGTCTATGACACTGCCACGTATTGGAGAGTCCCGCCAGCCCAGGACGCGGTGCGCAGTCTGGGGAAGTGCTTCAGTTTCCCGGAAACTACGCGTTGCGTCGCGTTGGCGCTGGTGTGCGTTGGCAGGAATGCGACTTATCGACGGAAGTTCGATAGCAGACGATCCCGCGGGTCTTCGAGGCCTTGCGCTAGTTTCGCGAGCGCCTCGGTTTCGATTTGTCGCACCCGTTCGCGGGTCAGGCCCAGTTCCTCGCCGATTTCTTTCAGCGTGTGGGTTTCCAGATTTTCCAAACCGAAACGCATTTTTAACACGGTGGATTCGCGTTCATCCAGTTCCGCAAGTAACTCCAACGCGGTCCGTAGCGCATCGGTTTCCAGTAACGCCTCTTCCGGATTGCGCACGCGGTCATCCATGACGATTTCACCTAATGACCATCCAGAGTCAGCCTGGTCAGTTTGAGGTGGTGACGTGTAGACATGGATGGCTTTTTTTATGATTGGGAGTTTCTTTTTGGGCAGGCCAAGGATGCGCGCAATTTCTTCGGCAGTTGGTGTGCGCCCCAGTTCCTCTTTGAGACGTGCGTTGGCCCGCCGCCATTTAGAGAGCAGTTCGACCATGTAGGCAGGGATGCGTATTGTTTTGGCGGAGTTGATCAAAGCCCGCTTGATCGACTGTTTGATCCAGTAACTAGCGTAGGTGCTGAATCGCGTGCCGACTTCTGGATCGAAGCCTTCGACCGCGCGTAGTAACCCGAGATTCCCCTCTTCAATCAAATCTTGCAGGGTGAGGCCTTTTCCGGTGTAGCCACGGGCAATATTAACAACGAGACGCAGATTAGCACGGACCATGTGATCCCTGGCCTGAGCATCTCCCTGGGCAATACTTTTCGCCAAGTCACGTTCATCTTGAGCGTTGAGTAATGGTGTCTCATTGATTTCGCGAAGATAAATTTCCAGGGGTGTTTGCACGCCTCGATTTGTCTGTGATGCTGAATTCACTTCGTCGTGTCGGGTGGTACGTCGTGATGCCGTTGCGGTGCTGTCGATCATTAGGCCCTACCTTAGACATGGATTCCTGCGCAAAGGAGCTTTCACATCATCGACGCTTACCGGCAGTGATCTCTATCGGGCACGCTGCTTTACCTGATGCGACAGATGTGCGCAGCCTGACAGACTTAACGGAACTGCGGCGCAGTCTGCGTAGAGGGGGCAGACCGAGTGCAGGGAACATGCGCATTTGCCTGGGAGCACGGATTGTACTCAGGAACGCGGCCGTACGACCGGCCCAGACAGACTAGCTGTCAACAAACGAATCGTCGTGACATATGTCACTGCGCCGCAGGTGCATTCGGTGTGCCGGCATGCCTGCCGCTGACCTGGCGTTACTTTTCCTCGCCTTCGCTCGCTTCTGCGGAGTCCGTGGAATCGACTTCGTCGAGTACGTCAGCGAGCCCTTCTGCTTCCGCAGCTGGTTCTTCCGCAGCTGGTTCTTCCGCAGCTGGTTCTTCCGCAGCTGGTTCTTCCGCAGCTGGTTCTTCCGCAGC
>CAZITS010000568.1:790-4398 GCA_964542185.1 uncultured Pirellulaceae bacterium | reverse complement strand
GGCCAGCCCAATAAGCCCAGTGGGGAACTCGACCATTTCCGTGGCCATCACATCCGAGAGCCCATAGACACGGGCGATGCCATCGCCAACTTCCAGCACGGTTCCCACTTCGCGAACATCGAGCTGGCTGTCGTATTGTTCAATTTCCTGCTGGATGACCGACGCGATTTCGTCAGCGTTGAATTTCATCCGAGTCCTCGTATTCTGATTGGAAGCGGGGGGTGAACTCGCTAGGAGAGCTGCCCTCGCACATCCAAAGTTGTCCAAATGTTCTAGTTGTCAGGAGTCAGTTTGATGTGGCGAAACGGTCCAGCTCATCCCGCATTTTTTGGGCAGAGTTGGTATGGGCCGTTCGTCGCATCTGTTCCAAGCGATTGATCACGCTACCGTCAAAAATGGTGTCGCCCACGCGGACAATCGCTCCGCCAATCAAATCGGGATCGACCGAGGTGGAGAGATCGATTTCCTGGCCAAGGGCGGTCTGCAATCGTTCTGCGGCCTGCCGCGTCGAGTCCTCGCCAAGAGGTTCGGCCGTGACCAGTGTCACTTCGACACGACCACGGATTTCGTTAAGTTGCTGCCGCGCCGCCCTGGTGATTGCCCTGAGGCAATCCAGCCGACCACGTCGCGCCAAGACTTTCAGGAAATCCAACAGGGATTGCGAAACCCGCGAGCCGATAGCCAGCTCGAGTAGCCGTAGTTTTTCTTCCTGTCCCACACGTGGAGAAGTCAGGGCACTTTCCAACTTGGGTAGTCGCTGAAACACCTCTGAAAGCAACGCTTCCAGTTCCTCAAGAACGGCTTCGGTGTTTCCCGCTCGTTCAGTCGCGCCCAGCAGCGCCTTGGCATAAACCGCTGCCAGGTATTGCTGGCCTGTGTCGACGGACGTTTTGGAGGCTTGTGTTTCAGCCATATTCGAAACCGGTAGTCGATATCAACGACGGGAGAAAACGTACGGGTTAATTACTGCTGGGCAACTGCTGCAGGGCTTCAGTCACCAGATTCGCATGATCGCTGGCATTCACTTCACGCCGCACGATCTGGCTTGCCAGAGCGATGGACAGGTCGGTTACCGTTCCGGCGACCTCCTGCAAAGCCTGATTCTTGGCGACGTTAATGTCTGCAACAGCGCGTTCGCGCTCACGCTGAGCGGCTTCCTGCGCCTCGTTGACGGCTTTTTCACGGACCGCAGCCGCGTCTCGTTTGGCCGCCTCCAGCATCTCTTTCGTCTCGGCTGCCGCGCTGGCGAGTTGGCTCTCGTACTCTTTCAGCGTGGCGTTGGCTTTTTCGAGCGATGCTTTCGCTTCCTCGATATTGCCGGCGATCGACTGCTCTCGTTTGTCCAGCCCTGAACTGATCGGGCCCCAGGCAAATTTCCAGAGGATCGCCAGTAAGGCAACAAAGACGATGGCGGTGCAAATTGCCAAGTCAGGGTCGAACGCCAATGGATTGGCATTTGCCCCTTCCGCCGCCGCAACTGCTGAAGCCACCATCCACGGCGACCCGAAACCGATCACCAGCAGTAGCGCCACAAACGAAATGGACAGCGAGAATCTCGACATGGTTGTAATTCCGAACGAGAAAGTGCCGCGACCTTGCGAAAGGATGATGAGCGTACACCACCTGCAAACGAGCTACGCGCCGTTCAAGATGAAGCCAATCACGATCAATGCGAAGAACGTCGCACCTTCAATCAGCGCGGCGGAAATCAGCATGGCGGTTTGGATGCTGCCGGCAGCTTCGGGCTGGCGAGCCATGCTCTCCACCGCAGAACCGCCGATCCGGGCGATGCCGAGGCCGGCGCCGACCATCACCAATCCCACCCCAAGAGAACTACCAAACAGTACGCTACCGCTCGCGGCAGCTGCGGCACCATCACCACCTTCTTGGGCGGATGCGGCACCATCACCACCTTCTTGGGCGGATGCCGGGGTAGCGACCAACATCAATGCTAATCCGATGAGTACGACAGTGAAGTACTTGAGCACGGGTCTCGTCTCCGTTTGAAAGAAGCGTCTAGTTTTCCATCATGGGAAGTGCCCCCTAGTGGGGATGCACTGCCATGCCAATGAACAGAGAAGCCAAAAACGTAAAAATGTAAGCTTGTAGAAATGCGACGAATAATTCGAGCATGCTCAGGGCGGTGGCGCCTCCGATACTGGCGACACTGACACCCAGCCAAATGGTAAAACCCGCTTTCGCCGATGCGGCAATGAACGCCATGATCACGCCCAGGACGAGGTGGCCTGCCATCATGTTTGCCAACAAACGCACGGACAACACAAAATGCTTGATCAGCAATCCCATGATCTCAATCAGAAATATCGCGGGCCACAGGACGATCAGCAAGGGACCAGGCACGTCCATATGTGGGACCTGGGCTTTCCAGAATCCAGCAATGCCGAGTTTCTTCATTCCGGCGCCAGTGACGACGGCAAAAGTGATCAAGGCCATCGTTCCGGTCGTGGCCAAGGCACCAGTCGGTGAACCGAGCCAGGGCACCATGCCCAGCAGGTTACAGGTCAGCACAAAGAAAAACAGCGTCCAGACAAAAGGCATGAATTGCCGCGCGTCATGTTTTCCGATGGCCGGTCGGGCAACTTCATCTCGGATGTAAAGCAGGATGACTTCCACGAGGTTCCAGAAGCGTCCATGTGCTGGTTTGCCGCCTTTAATGCGCTTTGCCAGACCGATAAATACAAAGGCAACGAGGGCGGCACCCACCACTTCCAGGACCATGAACTTGGTCACCTTCAGATCCAAAGGCTCAATCAAGCCTTCAATGGGTTGCTCTTTTAATTCGAACAGCGGCTCTTTGGGTTTGAATGGCTGGGGGATCTTTGCCTTGTGTCCCAGCATGTGGGGCAACTCAAAGTAATCCGCATCCTTGACATGCGTCACCAGGTGCGTTGAATCAAGTGGATCATGCGCAGCGTGGTCTTCGTGACCATCAGTCGCATGTTCTTGTTGCTTGGCATCCGCCATGTCTGTGAGAAACCTCCGACTATTCGCAGTTGGCCGCGTTCATGCGGTTGGTCAGGAAGAACGCGTCAACGACGAGTGTTGTCAGGTAGAGTGCAACAACATAAAAGACAAAGCCGGCTTCGGCTAGGGTTCCTCCCCGGGAATGCACCAAAAAACAAATTCCCAGTGGAACACCGGCCCGCAAGACCTGGTTGATCAGGATCTGGTACAGCGCCAATTCAGGTTGGTTTAGCCGCGCACTGAGGACCAGGGCGGCGACGCCAGTCGCCAGGCAGACACCTAATGCCAGGCCGGCAGCGATGACCGCATCAACACCTTCGAGTGTATACCCGAGCAGGCCGCCCAGGATACCGACAAGCACCAATGCGAGCGCAAGCCAAACGACTTGGTTTGTGGTGCGCAGACGGGCGTGGCCAGAACTGTTCACCGACCGTCTCCCGTTTGGGAAACGCGCTGTTCCGACTGACGAGTAAAGCGAATTAGTTGCCACGTTCCAAAGGTCATACCCAGTGAGAACCCAAGCAAGGTGAACAGGCCACGAATCTCGAGTTTGTTGTCTACCCAGTAGCCGATCAGGCCCAACACGACCATTTGCACCGAAATAGTGGTAACCCGCGAAGCCC
>CAZITS010000568.1:0-780 GCA_964542185.1 uncultured Pirellulaceae bacterium | reverse complement strand
AAGCCCAGGCAAGCCCGATGGCGGTTGGGGACCGCGTGTCGGTTACGCCGCTTTCTCCGACCGTCGTTTTGTTCACAACCCACTGTCACAAAGTACTTTGTGACGCCCACTGAGATCGTTCAAGAGAGACCGGTTGGCACGCAACCGGCACACCTTATCCGAACCGCAAATAATGGTCAACTAGCCAGTTTGTTAAAAGGGGCGGTTTTCGCCGCAGTGCGCGGCACTGGGGATAAGTTACTGCCAGGAAATGGGTTATCAAAGTTCAGCCAGGGAACGAGCGTTCTGCGAGCTGAAGGCGGCTTCGGAATATCGTGGCGTCGAGGGCCTCTTGTTTTCGTAGATAGTTTCGTAAGCTATTTGATATAAATAACTTATGTCTATATTTGTGGTGTCGAAAGTGCCACCTATGGGGGGCTCAGCATTGTGTTTTTTAGACGTCTCGACTAGATTCGAACAGAGCTGGAGAGCTGTTGGCAGAAGCGTTTTGGGAGTTGCCAATGGGCCCTGTGGCACTGTGTTTGGCGATTGGAATCATCTATTTATATTTGTTTACCTGCGGCAGTTGGAAGTGTTGGTCCAGCCGGCTTGGAATGGGTGCCCGGAAACGGGGATGGACTGGCGAGCGAAGAGGTTTTTGACCGGTCAAGGATGCTGTCTCACCTCGTGCCAAATCCGGCTGGTTTGGGTAATGGGGTTTATTGGTCAGTTGCGGAGGAAATTGTTTTGACCACGGCAGCAACACTGAGATCTCAGACCGTAAAAGATTTGGGCAAATTG
>CAZITS010000567.1:0-4403 GCA_964542185.1 uncultured Pirellulaceae bacterium | reverse complement strand
AGCAGTGAGGCCCATTTACGCCGATGGTCATGCCGTGCCTGTGCCTGGCATCGGCGAGTTGCTCGAGCCGGCCTTGTGCCACCAGGGTACTAACCGGCGAGTGATATGTGGAGAAACAAAAGACATATTGGCAATCAACATGACAAGTCCAAACGTCGCCATTCCCAAACTAACGGCAATTCCAATGTGCACACAAACCGCTACGAAAAGTACCACGGGACGTGTCACACGAGGCCAGACAAGGAAACAATAATAGGCTTCCCACAACATTGTGACATGTGTCAGAAATGCCGTCAGTAAGGGGTAATGCCCCAACCAGGTCATATCGAGTGATTGATATTCATAGTTAGCGACAGCCATCCACGTTGCACTACCATCCCACCAGGCAGTGCCATGCATTTTTGCAATACCTCCAAAGAAATAGACCAGACACAAATGAATCTGAATCAGGCGGATTGCAATATTCGTCCCGACCGTTGCATTGGGTTCAACGGAATCTCTTTGGCGCGAGCTGTGTCTCAATTTTCGAAACCAATCCACTGAATAAGCTGCTCCGTTCTCACCTAACATGAGATACATCACAAGCATCACGTTAATTTGGTCCAGACCAAACAGTGCGCCGGTCAAACGGTGGCAATAATTGATCGCAATAAACCAGGCCAAGACCGCCATCAAACGCGCCCGATAGCCAATGGTTAGCAGGGCAAAGACGCACAAAGCTACGACATGCAACAGCCAGAGAACCACTGGTGATTGAACAAGCCAAAGATAACTCCAAACATACGCATCCACGTTCACCGCATCCCAAGCGGGTCGAGAAACCCAGCTCTCGCTACCCAGAAACGAGGTGAGATCCAATGCCCAGACCAGATGCGTATAAAACAACATTAGTCCAACCAGAATGCGCATGAATGCAAGTGTGTACGGCGTCTGGGGAGTGAACCAGAATCGGTTCCATCCAGCCAATGCTTCCTGTGTCAGTTCTGAAAACGATCGAACTAGCGCTTTCACGGTCGCCCTTCTCCCTTGCGATCTTCAGGCAACACAACGTAAAGATCTGGATCTGTGATTTCTTTTCCGTCCCGAAGTTCGTTGGGGAAAATGAGGCGATGCTCAACACGTTCCATTTCAATACGCTCGGCTCCGTGCTTTGCCTTTAGATGACGCTGGTAGGACTTCCACTGCTGGTCGTAAGCTCGTCGCCGAATGGACCAGACACGTTTTACGAACGGAAACAGCTCCGGATCATACAATTCGCGTGATGGCGGTTGAGGTGGAACAAAGTTCGCATGCAATTGTTCGCTCAGCATGAAATGACGGTGGTACAACAAACGCGGCCACTGGCTATTACGATCGGGCAATGTTTCCAACTGAGGCACTTGACTCTCCGGAGCATACATCCGGCAGTACAAAAGATGACTCGGACCAGGGTCGGGCGCAAAAAATGCGTAACCATGATGCAAATAGAGCGCTTGCGTGTAGGGGCGAAACCACTCAGCAATGCGCAGCACAAAAGGCGACCCAATTCCCGAATCCATTACAGTTTCAAAGCTGAATGGTGCAATGAACACTGCGATCAAATGCAACAGCAGAAACAGACTGGCCAATCGGCAGCGGTTCGGTGACCAACCATTGGCATGTACGTCGTTCATAGCGGGACCTTTCTATTCTCCTATTATCGACGCAATACCTCAATCTGGAAGATAGATTCCTTTACGTTGATCGGAGGAAAACAAAAACCCTCGCTACGGAATTCTCCGACGCGAGGGCATTGCGTAAGAATCAGTGCGTTGCTCTTTCTAGCGTGTTGCTGCAACGCGCGCTGTCGCTGGATTGGAGAGATCCGAAAAATTCAGGACCATCTTGTCGCCAGAACGCAGTGTTACACGACGATCTTCTTGCAGTAACTTGCCGTTTTTCTCCAAAATTACGCGCACATGGTAGTCTTCCCAAGCCTCACCCGCAGCAAGATCGCGTGTCCGGAACGTCCTCGCGGCCCCTGTTGACCTGCTTTCAAGGCCGGCGAGAAAAACCCGCGCATCTTCTGGAACGTGAACCGTCAACACGGTCTCGACTTGCGGTTCGGAAAACGCAAAGGAAAGACGCGTTTGCTCCCCTTTCATGAGAGTGATTGATTTACTGTCCTTGATCACAACACCATCACGGGTTACTTCTGCCTGAAGGTGATAGGTGTAATTCAGGCCGCTCTCTAGAGTTCGTGAGACAAACGTCCGCTTGGCACCAGTACTGGTCGTGGCAGAACCATTGATTGTCAGTCGAGCGTCTTGCGGAAGATCTACGATCAATGTGGCACTACCATCGTCATCAGAAGACTTCGCTTCCGCGGGATCATCATCAGTCGGTGCAGGAGGATCAGGAGCGGTGCTATCGTGCTGAGGAATAACATGGGTTCCACTGCCATGCGAACCACAACTGCCGTAATAGACCTTTCCGTGCGAGCCACCGCTCGATCCATGACTACCGTGGGAACCGAATACGTGGCTGTGATGCAATCGATGATGTAACCGGTGCAGCAAGCCACCATGACTGCCCCAGCTGCCCCAGCCATGACTTCCAGAACTCCCCCAACTACCCGTGCTCGCTCCATGACTGCCATGAGAGCCACCCTTCGTGACAACGGTCACCTTTGTTCGATACCATCCGGCGTCGGCGCTGGTCGCAAACAAGCAAACCAAAGCGGCAGTAAACAAAGAAAACCAAGTCCTACGATGATCTGTCACGGTGCTTCCCCTACCAACAGAGTTTTGATCGAATTTGGACAGACTATTTCGTGTAATAATCCTCTCTTACCTAACATATCAACAGATCTCCTCAATTCAAGAAGGATGGGTCATTTTTGGTGCATGGGTCAATTGCGAAGCCTGGGTGGATTATTCCGATTGCGCCCGACAGAACTTTTGCCACCCAATCGCCCTGTCGCAAACTGCTGCCCTGCGGCTTCACCAAAGACAAGGCATGGAAAACGTCAGGGATTGCCGTACCGCGTCTCATGAACGACTTACGGAGGCAGCAAACCTGTCAACCGGCTTGCTACCCCAGTTGTACAGATCACAGGCAGCAAAACGTAAAGAGGGCTGCTTGAGCCAACAGGCATGACCAGCACACAACGCTACGTGCGCCGCAACACATCGAACGACACGCACAGTCAGGTGCCATAGTATTCGCGATACCAGCGCACAAAGTGCTCGATACCCTGCTCAATTGACGTCTTGGGCTGAAACCCTACATCCGCAATCAAGTCGTCCACATTGGCGCAGGTCGCTAAGACATCACCGGGTTGCATGGAAAGGAAATTCTTTTCTGCCTTCTTGCCCAAGCAACGTTCCAATACCTCAATGAAATGCATAAGTTCCACTGGTTGGTTATTGCCAATGTTGTAGATTCGAAAAGGAGCGAGGCTACTTCCCGGGTCAGGAGCAGCACTGTCCCACTCCAGGTTTGGCTGCGGACGATAAGCGGTCAGACGGACAATGCCCTCAACGATGTCATCAATGTACGTAAAGTCACGGCGTAGTTTTCCGTGATTAAATACATCGATTGGCTTTCCGGAGAGAATCTTTTCTGTAAATAGAAACAGCGCCATGTCCGGACGGCCCCAGGGACCATAAACCGTAAAAAAACGAAGGCCCGTGGTCGGCAATTGGTAAAGATGGCTATAGCTATGCGCCATCAACTCATTAGCCTTCTTGGTGGCTGCGTAAAGGCTGAGGGGATGATCAACATTGTCATGGACCGTAAACGGCATCGTCGAATTCGCGCCATAAACCGAACTCGAAGAGGCGTAGACGAGGTGCCCAACCTGCGATTGCCGGCAACCCTCTAGAATATTGATAAAGCCAACAAGATTGCTGTCGATGTAGGAGTGTGGATTCTCAAGCGAATAACGGACGCCGGCTTGCGCCGCCAAATGCACTACTACATCAAACTGACCACTTGAAAATACTCGTGCCATAGAATCGCGGTCAGACAAGTCCGTTTCACTGAAAGTAAAATTCGGGCAGTCCAGCAATTGCGACAGGCGATCACGTTTTAGCTGTACGTCGTAATAACTGCAGAGGTTGTCCAGCCCAACCAGAGTCTCACCCTGCTCCAGTAGTCGACGGGATACGTGGTACCCTATGAATCCGGCTGCACCGGTAATCAAATATTTGGCCATAGCTTTCAGTATAGTAAGAACGGATGAAATTTGTCCGCCGACCCATCGGTTTTGCTGACACAGCGCAATCCACGTACCTTTGCTGGCCACACGTACCTGACAAGAATACGTGTCGAAGTAGTCCACCAGGTCCCCCCAACGCCACAAACTCCTGTAACGGTAACCACAGACACTTACCTCGCGTCCGACATTCCACAACGCCATTGAGAGTCACAACTGGGGTGTC
>CAZITS010000566.1:0-4408 GCA_964542185.1 uncultured Pirellulaceae bacterium | reverse complement strand
CGATGCGCATCGGTTCATGGAAGATCCTCGCCACCCTGACTGGTCGGAGAATTGAGCCATACGCAGACATCCACGCCGCTGACCAGCGCGTTATCAAGTCCGCCAGGTTGGACACGTTCGAACTTTACAATCTGGATGAAGACATTAGTGAAACGACCGATCGAGCAGGAAGTGAACCGGAACGTCTGGCTGAGATGTCGGCGAAGCTGAGACAGATGTTCCGCGAAGTGCAAGCGGAATCACCCACCTGGCCCGCTTGGCGATCTCCGCGCATCGAAAGCAAACGCATTCGTGATTTCGTAGCGTCATTGAAAAAATCTGCCGATCGTTAACGAAGCAACCAGATCTTCAACGCATCTCTGAATGACCTGGAATTTGGCCGCAGGGTCAAAAACGCTGCTGAACTAAAGACGCCGTAAAACACGGCGTTCCTTCGGTACCGGCAATCAACTCAGCAAATCCCGGATCACTGTACCGCTTACACCAGTCAATCGACGTTCCAAACCATTGTGATAAAACGTCAGCCGCTCGTGGTCGAGACCTAACAAATGCAGAATGGTAGCGTGCAAGTCATGCACGGTTTCAACTTTGTCTACTGCCTGGTACCCAAATTCATCGGTAACCCCGTGTGAAAACGGAGCTTTCACGCCCGCGCCTGCAAGCCAACATGTGAACGCGTCTGGGTTGTGATCGCGTCCCTGGGCACCTTTCTGAAAAGTTGGCATCCGCCCAAATTCGGTGCACCACACGACGAGCGTATCCGCGAACAAACCCCGTTGTTTCAGGTCCCGTAGCAAGCCCGCTACGGGTTGATCCAGAATCGGTCCATGGACGTCGTACTGAGCCTTGATATGTTTATGTCCATCCCAATTACTCACGCCTTCACCACCCTGATGATAGGACCCATTGAATAATTGCACGAACCGCACTCCGGATTCCACGAGCCGGCGTGCCAAAATACAGTTTCGAGCAAAACCTGCCTTCAGCGGATTCTCCGCGTCGTCAGCGCCATACAGTTTCAAGATATGCTTGGGTTCATCAGAAATGTTTGTCACTGAGGGAATACTCAACTGCATCCGCGCAGCCAAATCATAGCTGCTAATGCGAGCTGCCAATTCGGCATTCGCTGGAAGTTGTGCCAGTTGCCGCTCGTTCAAACGTCGCAACCAGCCGCGCCAGGCAGCATCTGCCTCAGCCGATACCCCAACAGGTGGCGACAAGTTCGCAATGCTTTTGGACGCATTGAAATCGGTCCCCTGAAAGGCCGCTGGGAGAAATCCTGCCCCCCAATCGTTTCCGGTCATCGGTGGATCGCCGCGCGGGTCTGCAATGGCGACAAACGGAGGTAATTGATCGTTTTCACTCCCCAGGGCATAACTCACCCAGGCGCCGATACTCGGCAAGCCATCCAAATTCGAACCGGTGCACATGACATTTTCGCCCGGTCCATGGGTATTGGTCTCGGTGATCAACGAATGGATAAAGCAAAGGTCATCCGCAAGCTCTGCAGTGTGGGGCAACAGGTCGGAAACCATTTTTCCCGACTCGCCACGAGGGCGATACTGCCAAAGTGGCTGCACCATCTTCCCCTGAGCGCCTTGAAACGTCACCAATTGGTCGCCTCCGGGCAAAGGCTGTCCGTGGCGGCGTACCAACTCCGGCTTGTAGTCGAACGTGTCGATGTGACTCACTGCCCCGGCGCAAAAAATCATTACGACATTCTTTGCCGCTGGTGCAAAATGAGGCACCCGCGGAGCATAAGGCTTGCGGGGATCGATCGTTGGGCGAAGTGGACCTTCCTGTCGCGTAGCAGTTTTGATATCCGCTGCTAACGCCCGAGATGTGGCGCAGAACGGGGATAGCGCTGCGCCACTCATTCCGGTCGCAAGGTTAGCCAGAAAATCTCGACGCCCTTGAGTTTCGTTTTTCAAAGTCACTCAAGCCTTAAAGAAGAAATACAAATTCATTCGAATTGAACAAAGCGCGACAAAGCAATACCAACCCGAATTGCCCGACAAACTGACGCGTCTCTTCGATTTCCAGGGGCGTTGGTGGGCGTAGTAAAGTGAGTTTAAAGGCGAGGGTGATTTGATCCTCTCGCGAATCTGGAAAGGCGGCCTCCAGTCGCGCTGCCAATAACTCAGATTGCTGCATCACAAATCGGCTATTTGCCAAATTCAGCGCTTGCAAGGGAGTTGTCGAGCGGCTCCTTTGAGCGACTGGGTGGGTCGCTTCAGGACAATCGAACATGCCAAACGTCGGCTCCCGCTCTTGGCGGACCTTGGTCATGTAAACCATCCTTCGCCAATCTTCCGCCGTGTAGGATTCCTTGGGAAGGAATTCTCGATCAACCTTGACCTGTAAATCAAAACCAAGATAGCCAGGGCCGCCCATTTCCGAATCCAAGACACCGCTGACGAACAGCATGCTGTCGTGAATCGCTTCGGCGTCTAAACGATGAGGAGGATACCTCCAAAGCAAACGGGCATTGGCATCAACCGCCAAGGCCCGGTCTTGGGAAGCGTGGCTCCTGCGAAACACTTGGGTTTGCAAAATCTGACGCTGTACGTGCTTTAACGAACCGCCCGCCCGCACCAACTCCAACGCCAATCGATCGAGCAATCGTGGATGCGTTGGCAGGGTGCCATTGGCACCAAGATCGCTGGGGGTTGCCACCAAACCCTGTCCGAAATGGTGTTGCCAGAGACGATTCACAATGACCCGCCATGTCAACGGATGATCCATGCGAGTGAGCCAACGTGCAAAACGCAAACGCCGCATTTGTTCCGGCACACCTGCCTTCATGGCAAACCCAGCGAGCGACAAAATGGCGCCGGGAGAAACCAACTCCTCGGGAAGAAATGGGTCGCCGCGCACTAACACGTGGGTCGGCCCCGGCTGGACGAATTGTGACAGGTAGGGAGGGGCTGCCGCGGCCCCGGCGCCCGAGGGATGCTGTACACCGGCGAAAACAGCCTGGATGGCGTAATAGTCGTAGTGCGTGATCGGATCAAATTTGTGGGTATGACAGCGGGCACATCCAATGGTCATCCCCATAAATGCCGTCCCCGTCGTGTCAATAATACGAGCTAATTCATCCTGCCGCTGGTTTAACGTCAAGGCTCGATTGGGACTCTTCACTCGATCGACAGGACCCGCAACCAGAAAACCCGTAGCCCGCGGGCTTCCCAGAGCATCTCCCGCAATTTGCTCCCGCACGAAGTCGTCATAAGGCTTGTCGCTGTTCCAGGCCTCAATCACGTAATCACGATAGGGCCAGGCATGGCTCCGCGACTCATTTCCCTCGTAGCCGTCGGTTTCTCCCCAGCCCGTGACGTCAATCCAATGTTGCGCCCATCGTTCGCCATACTCTGGCCGTGCCAGGGTGTGATCGACGACTCGCTCCCACGCATCCGGACGTCCATCCTTCACAAAGCGTGCCACCTGTAGTGGGGAGGGGGGCAAACCCAGCATGACTAACGAAAGACGTCGCAATAACGTCGGTCGCGGCGCCATTGCCGAAGGCGTAATTCCGGCTGCGTCCAATTTTGCGAGAACCCACAGATCAATTTGATTTGCGCTGACGTGCGCCGAAACAGTCGGCAGAGCGTGTTTCACCAGCGGCTGAAACGACCAGTGCCCAACACCGGGATCCGTCTCTGATCTCACCTCGCCGAAACAACAGGCGGCCCCCAAGACACTGGCGACTGCTAGAAACCGCAGTGAGGACAATTGCCGATCAATTTTCACGTCGCGTTGCATCGAGATCTTGTTCATGGCCCGGTCGTCCCCTGAAAGGCTTGCCGTTGTTTCGACAGTGAACTATCGCAAATACACGCTCGCGTCTCAGTATAACCATGCAACGGCGTTAAGCCCCAAAACCTTATCGCGCCACGGACGTTGGTCCCCGTCGTGATATCGGGTCGGGTTGCTGTCACACGTCGCCCGGCGGGTCAGGTCGCGGATCTGTTTTGCAGAAATACTGCGCATGCAGGTGAGCGCAAGGGGCTCCAGATACCCAGGAGTGTGGGGCAGGAACGGGGCACAAAAAACACCTGCTGATCACAACTTCCTTTCTTCAATCAGGGGGCATGCAGCATGTGCGCGAATATTCTTGAATCGGATGGGAGCTGGCCTGATGCTTAACCCCTATCAACCCCCACAAGACGTCTCAATATGGAAGCAAAACCCATCGCCAACTTGGGCAGGGTCGCGGAGGCACATCGCCATTTTCTGGCCGTTTCTCCTGTACATCATCGCGTTCCCACTCTACGGCTTCACAGTCACAGCCTTCTACAACGGTGGCCTTGGCGCAAGGGGGCTCGTACTAATCCACCTGCCTTGTCTCGTCGCCTGTCTTTGGGGCTTGCCCTTGTTGGCCCTTCTCCAACGTGTAATCGGCATCTTC
>CAZITS010000565.1:0-4408 GCA_964542185.1 uncultured Pirellulaceae bacterium | reverse complement strand
CGTCAGTTGGCTGGCAGTCGCATTCCAAAGCAAACCGGATGCCAACGCCGCAGCGAAAGCCCAGCCAGCCCAAATGAAAATGGTCAGCTGCCAGCCACCGTGCTCTGCGACGGAGTAATAACCTGTTACCACGTCACCTGTCGCCGCCCCCATATACCCCATGAAGTTGACAAACCCAGCAGCGGCTGCGGCGGTTCCCTTGTGGGCTAAATCGGCTGGGGCGGTTCCCACCAATAACACCTGGGGTCCATAGATACAAAAACCAATTACCGCCAGTAATACGATCGTTCCACCGACAGAAGAACGAGAAACGGATTCATACAACAACGTCAACAGACCCAGCAGTAACAACAACAAACAGACCACCGGCGCCCGTCGTCCACCAAAAAATCGGTCGGTGGCAACACCCGCACAGTACGATCCCAAGACCGCCCCTAGCGCGATGACGCAATATTTCAGCCCCGCTTTGCCGATCGTGGTCTGCTGGACCTCCATAAGGTGCGTCAAACCCCAGTCCAGAAACCCGTAGCGACATGCATTGAGAAGTCCCAGCGAGAGACCGAGCAACCACAAAGTTGGGTTATAAAGCGTCAGGTAGAGGTTCTCAGAAACTCCTCTCTTGAGCGGTAATGAACGCGGTCTCTTGCCTTCCTCAGATTCCGGATCAGTGGCAGTGTTTTCTGGTGTTTCATCCAGCAAAAACAGCGTGGCAATCCCAGCAACTGTCAACACACCGGCCGGCACAAACACAGCGCCGCGCCAACCAAATCGCTGGGCTGAGTATGCCGCCACCAGATAGGTCAATCCCAGGGTGACCTGGTAACCGGTCCCAATGATTCCCAACGCTTTGCCGCGCCAGGACATCGGAATCCAGTTACCGACCACTCGGACACATGGTGTCCATCCCAACGATTGACAATAACCGTTACACGCCCATACGAAGAGCAAAAAGTAAAACCCGGATCCCAACCCAAACAACACGTTGAGTAGCGCGGATCCAAACATCCCGATCGCCAGCAGCAAACGGGGCGAAACCCGTTCCGAAAGCTGGCCATTGACCAGCTGTCCGAGTCCGTAACAAATTTTTAACGCCGCCAGAATCAGCCCCACACGTAGTGGGTCCAGGCCCAATCCGCCTGCGGATAATGGCGCTGTCATTCCAGGCACCGCAGCAGAAATGTTCGTCCGACAAAAATAAAATGCGCCGTAGGTCATCCAGATAATCCAGATCAACCGGCTTTCACCGGCACTGGCAGTCCGTACCTCGGACGCAACTGGCGTTCTCGACGAAGGCGTCTGTGATGTCGACATAGGAAATTGCGCCGCCAAAAAATCGAACCTATTGCAAGCGCCTCTTATGCGCAAACAGGCGAGAACGGATCGCCATCGCATTGCAATCGGAATGACTGAACCGAAATGCGCACCTGGGAAACGCAATGTGACAGTTTAGCAGTCGGTCGAGACTTCCCAAATGCACTCGCGTGAAGACACTCGCCTTTCGACATTGACGTAACCACGCGAGCAGGTCACCGATCCACGCTTGGGACTTCGAGGCCTGTCGCGAATGGCTCGATGAGATAAGCCACCAGGTCGCAAATCTCCTGGCGGGTAAATCGATCCAGGATCCCACTGGGCATCAAAGAAACTCCCGAGGGGAGAACTGCCTCGACGTCGGCCTTGTTGATGCGAATCCGTGCGAACGGATGAAGGGGATCGGTTCGTACGCGATACTCCTGGCCAACGAGATCCACAATCTGACCTGTCACCTGCGTGCCATCCTGTTTGATGAAAATGGTCGTGCGGTACTGGTCGGAAATGACCTTACTGGGTAGCACAAGACTCTCCAGAATCTCCTCAGGACGATAGCGGCCTGCCAGACCATTCAGTTGCGGTCCGAGCACGCCCCCCGTGTTTCCCAGGCGATGGCAATTGGCACACCGCGCGACCCGAAACACAACTTTACCGTTTTCCCGGTTCGCGTTTTGCAGTGCTGTCGAGGTCACCACCGGCAGCAGTTCTGAGACCGTCCACTGCTTGACCAGGGGTCTGGTGACAGGTTGCTCAGGCGGATCGGGATCGATTCCCAGCTGTTTGATCAATTCGCTGAACGTACGTTTCTGATCTGCATAAGGACGCCGCACAATTGCTCTCAGTTCATGCGGATCCAGCGCCGCTGTTAGACGTGCGCGCTGCGCGATAGTGAAATGCTGGATTCCCCGTTTGAGTACGAGGCGCAAATAGTGAATTTGGCGCATCAGCGTAGGTGTTCGTTCCAGAACAGTGAGCGTCCGGTCCGCCAATTGTGGTGTCTCCAGCTGGTAAAGCAACGTCGCCAGCTCACGATTAAGTGTCCCACTCGTCGCGGGGTAACGTCCATTGAGATGGGAACGTACGGCCTTTAATTGCTGTCCTTGTGGCAGCGCCATTCTCTCGAAGGTAATACCATAAACCCGCAATAACGCATGGCGCTGAAGCAGCGACAATGATTCCCAGTCCAACGAAAACAATTTTTCGAAAATCTGCGGACGCACTGTTGGATCTCCCTGACGGGCCAGTGCAATCAAACCTGTCAGCAATACCTGGGTATCCGTGGCACTGGTCACCCGCTGCTGCCAGTCTTTCGGATCCTGGTGTTCAATGGCGACTCGGGCTGCATACCGCAGCGCGCGATCCGCAGACCCCAGAAAAGGCCAGGCCTGAATCACGGCCTGCGGGTTCACACGTCCGTTCAATTCCTCTAACGCGCGGCGTTGCTTGCGCGCCGTCTGAACGGGTGCCTTGTCCGCCGCGGGAGGAACTGACTCTCCGGACCAGATGACACGGTACAAGTGGCCTGGCGTACCCCGGCCACCGGCAATGAAATACAACGCGCCGTCCGGACCGACTTGAATATCGGTTGCCGGCAAAGGACGACCAGAAGCAAAAAACTCCCAGTCCGCACCGTATGTCGCGCCACGAGACTGTAAATGGAGCGCATAAATCCGCCCATAACTCCAGTCGCAAACAAACAAGGCCCGCTGGTATTTGAGCGGAAATGCAGTCCCGGTACCAAACACGACCCCCGTAGGCGAACCGGGCCCAACTTCCCGAACTGGCGGTGGATTGTCCGGATAATACGCAGGGAGGTTCTGCTCGCTCTGGCGCCAACCAAAATCAGCGCCGCTGACCACATGGTAAATGTTGGTAGGCCGATACCAGGGCAACCCCATAAATCCTTCATTGTCCGAGTCGAAGGTGAACAGCTCACCCTCGGTATCAAAAGCCAGATCGTAGGCGTTGCGCAAGCCCATTGAAAACAACTCCCGCTGCCGACCGTCGGGCGCGATCCGCATGACCCAGCCTTGTGGTCGCGGACGCTGTTGATGGGGCGTGGGAGCGATTTGGGCAACATGGTTGCGCGTTATACCTTCCGGTAAACCGGTGGCGTTACCGGCAATGAAATAGAGCCAACGGCCTTGCGGCCCCAGCACAATTCCATGGGGCCCGTGCTCACCCCCACCAGGGATCTTCACCAGTAACTCCGGTGGACCAAAATTCCCCTGGCCATCGATGTCAGGAATCCGATAGACGCCAGTCTGCGGATGGGCTGCGCCAGTGACCGCGTAGAGACTTCCCAAGGCGTACAGCAGGCCGTGCGCCCCACCCACGCCGGTTTGGATCTCTTCCACTGTCGTTTGCGATGTCGGGTCGTTGCGTCGCGCCGGCCGAATGCGGTGCATACGATTTCCCTGATGGGAGACCAGAATCCGTCCCTGCGGATCAAAGGTCATACTGATCCAGGAACCCATATCCGCTGGCATGGAAATCAGGCGTTGTACCTGGAAGCCCTCCGGAACCTGCACCTCGGTTGCCAGCACCGGCATGGCCTGTGCCACCGGCGTACTGTCAGCGGCCATGCCTGTTTTCGATCCCAGGACCATCGACAGGTACACCAGGTACCGCCATAAAAAACTGCGTCGCAGTGGCTCAACTCGCCCAGACATGCACCCGTGACCTTGCAGAAAATCCAGGGAAACCATGCGCAACCGCATGCGCGCTGCGACAATCATACCGAAAACCAGCAAGCCATGTGCCTCGAAGCGCGTGGCGGGATAACAACAGGCTTTGCCGAATCACAGAATCCGCCTGATCGAGGCGCTGGTAGCCCGGTTTCCCTCCGCACGCTAATACGTTACGACGTCGCGACGTTCAACCCAGGCATCCCCACTGGTGCCGAGCCGAATGTGCAGCCAGTCACCACGGCGCGCTAGTACTTGAAACTCCGCGCCCTCGCGTACCGCCTCGGTAAATGCCGGCTCGTAATTCTCTGAATTGCCTTTCCGGGCGGTGACTTCATCCACAATCACAACGCCGTGCTCAATGCGCTCAAAACGATGCCAATCCCATCCCGTGGAAAGCAATGATAGCA
>CAZITS010000564.1:0-4410 GCA_964542185.1 uncultured Pirellulaceae bacterium | reverse complement strand
CAGCTGGCACCCACTCCCCGGTGCCGGCCCGGAAGACAAACCGGCACCGGAGGCACCCGCAGCCAAGCAGAAGCAGGAACTGGTCGTCGACCTGGCCCTGATCCGCCGCGCAGTGGTCAACGGCATCCTGAATGCCCGCGAGGGCAAACAGGCTTTGGAATTCGACCAGCTCCGCCGAGACAAAGAGGCGAACGACCTGTCGACTGAGGAAGTCGACACCCGACTCAAGAAAATAGGCCTGCGCTGGGAAGCAGGAGTCGCCTTGCTGAAAAAACTGGCCGACGCGACCAGCATTCTGAAGAACGGTGGTTTTGAAACGGGAGAGTCCGACCTCGCGGATGGTTGGTCGGTGGCCGCCAGTCACCCGCCCACACGTACCAAAGCAACATCGCACGGAGGCATGTATAGCGTGCACTCCAAACTCAACAACGATGGTGTGACACCGTGCGAGGGCCTGCTCCGCTGCCAGACCCCGATCGTCGCGGGGGAATCCTACCGGCTGGAGTTCTGGATCAAACCGGTCGCGATCGGCCCCAGCTACGTTACCCAGTACCACCTGCAATGGGTCGGAGCCGGACGTAGTACGGGATTTGTCGCGTTCACGGCCAAACCTGGCAAGTGGACCAAAATCACGGTCCCTGAACTAGTCGCGCCCCCGCGGGCCAAACAGGCGTTCCTGACGTTCCGGTTTGTGACCGGCGCGGTCGCGGGAGGACACGGCGAGATGTACATCGACGACATCGTACTCCGCTAGACGGCTGCGAAGATCCTTATCAGAATCCCTGCCGTTCAAAGTGGATCCGCATCGCCGCGTTGTACTCCGATCCGCCTTGCTGGTAGCCACCCTGGAAGAAATAAGGTACCGCGCCGCGGCGGACCATTTCATCGACCCACTGCGCGCAGAGCATCTGTTGAATGACGTTGGTCGTCAGGCCCGTCGTCGGACAGATCGGTTGCTGGCGGCCGGGAATTTGAATCACGCCGTGGGATTCGGGTGAAAAGTTCTCGAAATGAACCTGGCAGTGCGCAAACGTGCCCTTGGCTGGCGTCTCGCCGTCCAGGGTAGCGGGCCCGATGCCGATCACCTGGGCCCCCTCCTGCCGTGCCGCCTGCGCGATTTTCGTTTCGCCCGCGTGGGAAGGGTGGATCGTCGAAACCAACATCACGTTTTCCCGGGGTTTTGCCGACCAATCGCCCCAATTGACGATCATCGGTCCACTGGCCACATGCTGCATCTCGCTCGAAAGTCCCGTATGCGCCAAGGAGCGGACAAACCAACGCCCTCCCTGGCGAATGCGACGCGTCATGGCAACGGCGGTCTCGCGGAGCTGCTCGCGATGGCTGGCGATACGCTCGATCCGCTCGACGAGAATCTGCAGGTACTCGACACTCTTCTCGACCGGCTTTGCCGCCGGATTCGCCAGCTTGTTGGCGAGCTCCGCATTGAGCATCCAGTGCAAGGCCCCCAGTCCCGTCTGACTCGAGGGGCAAAGTGTAAACTCGGGGATCTCGGGAGCGCGGACGAGGCCCTGGGTATAGGGTGTATGGCTGTGCAGAATGACATTGGAGACATCCTTCAGCTTCAATCCGTCGGGGTTACTATGCGATTCATCGGTGAACCCGGCCGGACGAAACTCGTTGTCGCGATAGGACACCGTGACCGCGACGACGTAGATGCCTCGCTCGCGAACCGCCAGCACCTCTTTGTTGCAGTAGTTCGTGAACAGCATGTCACCTGCCTTGAGGTGCTGCAGACCGCTCTCATCTTTCATGATGCCCGGGCTACCCAACCGATCGGCCCGCTGTTCCACATGCGGCATATGACCGTCGGCCATGTTCGTCCACACCGTATGTCCCTGGCGAACCACGGTCGCCGCCCGCGAGGTCAGTTCGCCCACCAGTTCGCTCTCACCGGCGATCCTGGAAAGAATTCCCAGAATCCCCTGGTGGTACTGGTCCATAAATAACTGCGTGTGTCCAAACGTGTACTCGGCGTCCCACTTCGACGAAGCCGCTGCCACCGGGTGCGGCTGGCTTCCGGCAGTTGTACCGACCAGGGCTGCGCCACCGAGCAGGAGCGCGCGGCGTGACGGCTGAGCGGGGGCAGGTTTTGAGTCCGGGTCGTGCGGCAGTGGGTTTAAAGGGGACACGGGATCTCTTTCGGTTGAAGTTCGGTGCACCGACGGGACAGCACATGGAGTGGGTCCCCGTTGCAGCGGGAAGCCGCAGCGGAGCGCTATCAACATACACTTTCGCTGGACCAAACAACATCAGCAGCTATTGGGAAACCGCACAACTTCACCTTTCACCCAAAACACACCCTGGCTTCCACAAGGCCGCGTTCCTGAGGAAAACGGTGTGCTGTGCTGGCGAGTTTGCGACTGTTTGTGGCCAGCGACTACAATCGCCGAGGGAAAATCTCGACCAGTCACGTCGACACGGCGTGTCACACAGATTACGCCAGCATCCGGTGAGAGGAAGCGACCAATGACAACAGACGGACCCGACCAACTTCCCTGCCGGCACCTCGCCGGCAGTCTGCCAGCGTTCCTGCTGGCTGGCTGCCTCGTCGCCGCGGCTGCAGCAGGACTTGGGCTCCCTGCCGCACAATGTGCGGAACCCGAAGTGCTGCTGGAACGCGTCGACAAGGTCTATGCGGACGGCAAGTGGAATGGCCGGCTCAGTGTCGTCCCCTTCCTGGGTCGGTATTACGCCTTCTTCCGTTCGGCCGTGGCGCACGATCAGGACGGCGCCATCCGAGTGATTACCTCGATCGGCAACTCTACCACTCGCTGGTCATCATCGCCTTACGCACAGTTGAACTACGAGGCGACCCTGAAGGCCGGCAAATCGTTGGATCCCATCGCGCATGGGCCCAAGGCGCGAGTCCTGTTCGACACCGAGCTGGACGAATCTGAGATGCACGTGCTGGCGACACCCCAGCGGATGTTCGGGTACATCGTCTATCTCCCGGTCAACAGTGACACGGTGGTCGGCACCAAGGTCACCTATACTGACAACGGCCTGGATTGGTCCGAGCCTGTCGATGTCTATCAACCGGGGTGGTCCTTCTGGAAGCCACGTTCCTTCCAGGGAATCCATTATGTCGTCGCCGATGTAATGACCGGAACTCGGCGACTCGAACTCCTGCGATCACGCGACGGCTTGAAATGGACCAAAGTCTCCACGATCGCCGAAGGCAACCTGACCGAGACCGATCTCGTCTTCCTGGACGATGGGACTGCCATCGCCGTCGCCCGGCAGGGATATGTCTACAAGGCCACACCACCCTACACAGAATGGATCGCCCGGAAGGCCCCCCACCTGAGTGGCCCGGCGGTTGCCCGGGTAGGAAATACGATACTGGCCTCCGGCCGCATCGCGACCGCCAATTTCCCCGATGGGCAACAGGGTGAACGCCGCACCGCCTTGTTTACGATCGACCCGGTCACGCTGAAGTACACCTGGAAAATGAACATGGTGACACAGTGGGGAGGAGACCTCTCTTACCCTCACATCCTGCCCCTGGGAAACGACCGCGCACTGCTCGCCTGGTACGATGGCGAACGGTACCAACAGGGTATTCCCAAGCGTGCCGACATCTTCATGGCTGTACTCCGACTGTTACCAGGCCGCAGTCAGCCCTAGTACTCCCGAGGGAACCGGGGCCGGGCTCCAGACTAATGCCAGAATGTACCAGGTTGCAGATCCGCGGAAACCTGGCTCGTCGAGATCATAGAGAACCGACCAAATCATGCCCCCCTTCCTGTTGGCAACGATTCTTACGTTGGCGTCCATCACAATTGCTTTTGGCGTGGTGCGCGGCGTGAATCTGGTCCGCCGCACCAACGAAGCCTGGCAGGACGCTGCCGATGCGCTCGACCTGGCATTTCACCCGAAGAACCATATCCGACGCAACTATTCGCTGGACGGCGATGCCTATGACTTTCGTTTCCAGATCGATGGTTACAGATCTACGCGTGAAGAAGGACGCCCCTACACGAGATTCAAAGCCTCTTTCCCCCAATCTCTGAACCTCGGCCTGAAAGCCACTGGCATCCGGTTCCAGTTCATGGGGCAGCACATTCAACCTGTTTCTATCGCCAGGTCATTCGGAGCCCGCACGATTAACACAGGTGATCCTGCATTCGACCAACTGTTTCTGGTCAAAGGCGCCGACGAAAAACAGGTCCGGAACTTTCTGACGCCGCAACGCCGGGCGCACCTCATGGCGCCCCTCCAGGCGACCATTGCGATGGTGGAACTCACCGACGACCATGTCACGTGTTCTACTAGAGGTATATTGCGAGACACCCAATCGCTGATTGATCAGACCAGACAACTCGCCGAACTGGCGGCCCTGCTCACTAATTTCGGCGCAGGCCAGCAGGAAGAGTCATGCTGACCCCA
>CAZITS010000563.1:0-4410 GCA_964542185.1 uncultured Pirellulaceae bacterium | reverse complement strand
CGGCGCCACCTTTACCGGCGCCACCTTTACCGGCGCCACCTTTACCGGCGCCACCTTTACCGGCGCCACCACGCCCGCGGCCCCCCGCTTTCTTACCTTTCGAAATACTCGGAGAACCTGACGTATCACCAAATTTCTCGGTCTCGTCCTCCTCCTCAACGATGATCTCCGTATCCACTTCCACCAATCCGACCGCGCGTGGATTACGAATCACGACGTCACCTTCCTTGACACCGTCTTTCACCTGGACAAAGGTTTCGTCGCTCAACCCGACTTCGACAGTGCGTTTCTCGCTACTGCCATCAGCTGCCTGGATGTAACAGTGATATTTCCCCTTCTCCTCAACAACGGAAGAGAGCGGAACCTTGATCACATCCTGCAAACTATCAACCCGAATTTCGACTTCCGCCGTCATTCCGGGCTTGAGATCTCCTGGAGCCCCATCAATTTTCACGATGGTCGCGTATTCCTTGATGTTCCCTTGAAACCAGGAGGTCGACTCTGGCTGGTTACTGATCCGCTGCACCTGTCCCTGCAGCTGGTTGCCTTGGATCAGAATCGAAGCGCGCATCCCCACCTGCAAATCTTCCACTTTGGTTTCATGGACCTTGACCTTGACCTGCATGTTGTCCAGGTCAGGTAGCCAGAGGATGTCCTGCAGTTGGCGTACAGTAGAGCCCTCTTCAATCACCGTGCCTTGCGAACCAAATCGACCCTGCTTGTTCGCATAAACGACCATCCCAGCGTTCGGCGCCATAATGAGGCAATTTTCGAGCTGATCCTCGAGCCTTTTCAACTTACTCATCTCGAGTTCATAGGCTGCCAATTCAGACTTAAGTCCAGTCGCAGCAATCGCAACCTGACTCTCCAAGTCCGTCAACGTCTTCTGCTTGGTGTACATCTCCATCACTTCTTTGGCAGTTTTAGCCGAGGTCAGCTCCAAATCAGATCGTCTGACTGCGAACTGTGAACTCTCAAGCTCCAATTGGCTGATGTAACCACGCTGAAACATCCGTTCGGAATACTCCAACGAGTTCTGAGAACTGCGCAGATTCTCTTCAGCGATGACAATATTCGATTCCTGATCTTTGAGATCCTTCTCGAATATCTTCAGATACTCTTCGACATTGATCTGTGCCACTTTAACCTTCGCCTCAGCGCTGATCTTGGCGGACTCCGCTTTCCCCATCGCGATTTTCTGTGCATTGATGTTGTCCGTGATCGAAGAATCATCCAGCTTCACCAGCTGGTCTCCTGCTTCGACAATCGCCCCGTCTTCGACGATTTCGAGGATGGAGGCGCCACCCTCCACTCGACATTTAATCGTAACGTTGTTGCCGCTCTCCACGTTGCCATCTTCGGTCACAGTGACGGTCAACGGCCCCTTAACAGCGTTGAAGACTTGATAGGCCTCACCTGTGGGGGCACCACCACCTGCGGAACCACTTCCCGCAGACTGGCCACAACCAGAAACTCCGACCAGCGAGCACCCAATGGCACACCAAAGAGCGACGGCGCTCAATCGGTTCACGAAGCTGACTCGACTGTTCTGACAGACACGACTTGGCTGTTTAACTTTGCTCATCGCCGTCACCTCTTCTCCCTAGCGGTCTATTTACAGGAAACCCGAGTGATTTATGTGCACAACCGCGGACAAAAGTCGCCCACGGAAGAGTGTGTTATTCTAACAATATGCGATTCTCAAGCGAATTGGAAAAACAAGATAATAGGCAGGAAAAATCCGTTCCCGACCCAGATAAATAGTGTGACCGGCCAAGCTAAGACAGCGCCAAGTGGATACGCAAACTCGCCATCTAGCATTGGCCGGCCACAAAGAGACGTCTCAACCGTTAGAATGACCAACGGCAATGTGGCTTCCGTTTCTCACCTAAACCCCCAAAACACTGCTTATCCCTCACCGTTCTCATTCCAGAGTCTTTATGCGTACGGGATCCCGAAATAGCTGAATACAGTAGTTTCCCACACACTCCTGTGAACGTGTCAACGCAAACCGGCGGACGGGTACACAGGCCGTTTCTACGATTTTTGCGACGCAGTCAGAAATCCTGGCACCTGCCCAGTGCCCAATAACAAGGATCTGTGGACACACAGCACCTTTTCACGATTTAAGGAGTCGGTGAACTGGCATGTCTGATAATGCAAGTGACTCAGCAGCTCTGATCAACCGCGCCACAGCGGGAGACGAACAGGCCTTGGCAGCTCTGTTTACCAAACATCGTGATCGTCTGAGGCGAATGCTCGATTTTCGAATGGATCAACGTCTGCGGGGCCGAATCGACCCCTCGGATGTGCTCCAGGAGGCGATGCTCGTGGCTGCTCAAAACGTACAACAATATGTGGAGACGCCGGCATTTTCGTTTTTTGTCTGGCTTCGGCAAATCACCATGCAACGCTTGATCGACGTACACCGCCGACATCTGGGAGCCCAAAAACGCTCTGCTCGACAAGAAGTGCGGAGCGTCCGCCAGGCCTGGGGCCAAGGAACCTCCGTATCGCTGGCGCGTTACCTGGTCGGACAACTCTCAACTCCCAGCCAGGCAGTCATCCGTGCTGAATTACTCGACCATGTGCAAAAGGCACTTGATCGCATGGACAAAATTGACCGGGAGGTGCTGGCATTACGTCACTTCGAAGAGCTTACGAACAACGAAGTCGCCGAAGTACTCGGCTTGCAGAAATCGGCGGCCAGCAATCGGTACGTCCGTGCGTTGACTCGTCTGCGGACGATTCTGTCTGAAGTTCCCGGTTTTTTTGACGATGAATGAGTCGGGTCCGAGTAGTGGGCAGGTCGCTTCGGTCCCGTTGCAAAACAACCGCAAACCTCAACGCAAGAACATCGACTCGATCGCCAAGGAAGTGTGGCAATGGCAAACATGGACCTGGACCGCGACCCGATCGACATAGCGGCTGAAGAATTCTGCCTGCGGCAACGGCGCGGTGAACACCCTTCAATCGATGAGTACTGCCAGCGTTACCCCAAACACGCGGACCAAATCCGTGAGCTGTTCCCGGCGATCGTAGCCATGGAACAGCTGAAGTCGCGATCGTCTTCCGGCACCGCCAATCAGCAGGCGGAAGTGGCAGAGATGCCGAAACAACTGGGCGACTACCGAATTGTGCAAGAAGTTGGCCGTGGTGGTATGGGTGTGGTCTATGAGGCAATCCAGGAATCGCTGAGACGCCGCGTAGCGGTCAAAGTTTTCTCGAACCTTACACTCAGTGAACCCCGACACCTCCGGCGTTTCGAACGTGAAGCGCGGACCGCGGCAAATTTGCATCACACCAACATCGTTCCCGTGTTTGGGGTCGGGCAGCAGGAGGATCTACACTACTTCGCGATGCAGTTGATCGACGGCCGTGGCCTGGACGAAGTACTACGGGAATTGCGCCGACTTTGTCTCGCCCCGGAAAGTCGCGATTGCGATGCACTCGCCCCGTCAACTTCGCAAGCCGATTCTACTTTTTCGGTAACCGAAGCTGCTTTGCATTTAATGAACGGGCGTCTTACCTCGGTCGCCGCTACGGAACACGACAGCGACGCAACCAGAACCGCAGTCCAGACGCGGAACGAGGATTTGACCAGCCCGGGAATCACTTCCACCGCGATTCTTGACCCCGAAGACACGAAGACCATTGCCAGAATCGCAACCAGCAAGAAGAATACCTCGGCCAACGGCGACAGCGCCCAAGCATTCGGCGGTAGTCCGGTCTATTGGCAAAGTATCGCGAAAATCGGCCTGCAAATTGCCGACGCTCTGGATTACGCCCACGAACAGGGGGTTCTACATCGCGACATCAAGCCGGCCAATCTTCTACTCGATGCCCAGGGCACTGTCTGGATCACCGATTTCGGGCTAGCCAAAGCCATTGACCAGGATGACCTCAGTCTGAGTGGCGATGTCGTCGGCACTTTACGTTACATGTCTCCGGAGCAGTTCAACGGCAAACACGATAAGAAGAGCGATGTCTATAGCCTCGGACTCACGCTCTACGAGTTATTGCTCCTGCGCCCCGCATTCGATGACCCGGATCGCCATCGATTGATTCAACAGATTGCCCAGGGAAACCCGCCCAAACTTCGACGCCTTAATCCACAGATTCCACGTGACCTGGAAACTATCGTGCTCACGGCAACTGCCGTGGATCCCCAACATCGCTACGCTTCAGCCGGTGCGATGGCGCGCGATCTCAACCGTTTCCTCGAAGATCGTCCGATCCTGGCAAGACGGTCAGGCCCTGTAGAGCGACTGTGGAGATGGGGACGTCGCAATCCAGCCATTGCCTCGTTGAGCACCTCATTGTTAGTGGTATTACTCAGCTCACTGGCCTGGATCAATATCGAGTGGCAGCCAGCCGAAATGTAAAAAGCGCGAGCGACTGCCGCCGATC
>CAZITS010000562.1:0-4415 GCA_964542185.1 uncultured Pirellulaceae bacterium | reverse complement strand
CTCTCCCGAGTTTGCGAACCCTGCTTCGTTGGCCGGGTCCAGTGGGAATTGGCGCGTGGGCTGAATGTCGATGCCCGTCAGATCGCGGATGGTGTAGTCGTATTCAGCGTTGCTGAGCCTCCGAGCCAGTACGAGTCCGGGGTCGCCGGCATTCAGGTTTGCTTCATAACGTCGCACCGCGCGAATCCAGCGCACCACGTTGGTGCGGACTGGCGGGGAGGGGCGCGCGTCGGCATCGACTGGTGGCATCTCGTCCGCGTCGATCCGTTCCAGAATTAACTGCCAATGGCCCAGGTCGTTGCGGACCGCGTCGAGGGTAGAGAAACCGCTCAGGTCCAGTTTGGCCTTGGGAGCCTGCTGTCCGTGGCAGGAGCTACAGTAGGTTTTCAAGAATGGTTTGACGACGGACTGGAACTCGCGTTGTAGTGCGGGCAGAGTTGCGGCCTGCTGCGCCGTAGCGGCAGTCGCGCTCAACAGGTGCCAGCTGGCAACCAGGATCATCAACGGAAGAGTTGTACGCATGAGCGGCACATTGGGGGAAAGGTGTGAACTGCTGGAATGATAGCACAGGCGAACCGTGGGAGGCCACTGCGCGACGGTTTCAGCGAGTTTTGTGGGCTGGCCTGGTAGTGCCTGGGGGCACCGGCGGATGCGTGGGGAGCTGCTGGTAGCGGAAAACAAGATTGCCCCTGATGGCCTGCTTTGATAGCGTTGAGCGGGTAGTGACGGCACATGCCGCAGCTGCCCAGCTGGTTGCCGCAGCCCGATGGGTGGAGTGCGGGCCAGGGAGCCCAGGCTGGCGTGTGCACTGCATGGCTTCCATGGCGTTCTGTCTGACTCGTGCTGTCGATGCAGTGCGGTGCACAGAGGAAACGCCATTGCCACCCTCAAGGTAAGAGGAGTTTTGTCCGATGCGAGTCCTCACTGGAGCCATTAGTCACGAAACCAGTACGTTTACGCCCGTGCCCACGACGGAGGAGAGTTTTTACGAACGTTTTGGGGTCCGCGCTGGCGCGGAGATGCTGGTCGCGTTTGAGGGCTCGAATACTCCCTTGGGCGGGTTCATCGAGGGCGCCGCGGCGCATGGCTTCGAACTGGTGCCCGCGCTTTACGCAGAGGCCCATCCTAGCGGCCCTGCTCCGCGAACCGTGTTGGACAGCATTCTGCGAGAGTTCCTCACGTATTTTGATGAGGCAGGGCACATCGATGGAGTTCTCCTGGAGATGCACGGGTCGATGGTGGTGGAGGGGTTACCGGATGCGGATGGACATATCCTTTCCGTGATCCGCGAACGCGTGGGGCCAACAGTTCCGGTTGTCGTGCAATTGGATATCCACTCGAATATTTCGCGGCGAATGGTTCACGAGGCTGATGTGTTGATCGGGCGTGAAACGTTTCCAGAAGTGGATATGGCGGTGCGCGGGCGGGAGTGTGCCGACGTGCTGGTCCGGATGGTTCGTGACCATCTTCAGCCCACAATGGCACTCGCCAGAATTCCGATGGCGTGGGGGCTGAACCAGGTGACCGAACACGCGCCGATGCGCGAGGCCATCGCGCGACTGCACGCGTTGGAAGCCGAACCGGACGTCGTCTGCGGTTCGATCGCCACCTGTTTTCCACTGGCTGACGTCCCGGACATGGGCGCGTCTGTCTATGTGGTGACGGACAATGACGAGGCAGCGGCGCAACGATACGCAGACACTTTGGCGGAGTGGATATATGAACGGCGGGAATCCTGGCAAGGTAGCATGCCGAGTACGAAAACCGCGCTCCGCGACGCGGAAGCGATGGGAAAGTATCCAATCGTGTTGGCAGACCGGAATGACAATACCGGTGGTGGCTCTCCCGGCGATAGTACTGGACTGTTGCGGGCGTTCGTTGAAGCGAAGCTGGAAGCGGCCTGTATTTTGTACCTGGTCGATCCGGCAGCGGTTGCCTGCTGCGAGGCGGCGGGTGTCGGTGCGGTGTTGACGATTTCGATCGGTGGAAAATCGTCTCCGTTGCAGGGCCATCCTGTAGCGTTAGACGTTGAGGTGCTAGGTCTTTCGGATGGACGGTTTCGCTACGACGGACCAATGTACGCTGGCCTGGAGGGGACGATGGGTCCCTCCGCGTACGTTCGGGCTGAAGGAATACACATCTTGCTGGTGACGACGCGGGAGCAACCGTTCGACACCGCTTTTTCGCGATCTCTCGGGCTCGACCCACGTGAGATGCGGTACATCGGCGTCAAGTCGGCAGCCCATTTTCGCGCGGGCTTCGAATCGTGGGCGGGGCAGATTGTCGTTGTGTCGGAAGCGAGTGTCCACAGCCCGGAACACGTGGCCTTTTCCTCCCTGGGACGCGAGGTGTTTCCGTTGACGAGTTCCGCAGACCATGGCGGGTGAAAGTTTACCAGGGCTCCTCCGGCTTGAGGCCAAATCCGACCTTCAGATATTGCCGCATGGTTTCGTTGGTACTGGCTTCCTCCCAGCGTGTGATGCCATATTTTCTGCAGAGTGCAAAGTACTGCCGAAAGTGGGGGCGTGTGCGACGCGCCACGTCGACAGGCAGCTTTTCGTCACCGGGGGGCCAGATCCATAAAAGCGCTTCGCTTAAGGCCCCCATGTGCGTGCCGATAGACGCTTTTTCGAGTCGTGTTCGGAAGGTCGCGGTGGGTGCCTCGGCGATAGCCTGGTCAAGAATCATGCTACCCTGTCGGGCCAGTGCCGGATCAATGCCGTAGTGGCGAGCGTGGCCGACCCAACCATGCTGGATGCCCTTGTCGTTTGCGGCCGCGTGGATCTGGTCAATGTAATCCCGGATGCGCGGTCCAGCAGCCCCGTAATGCAGTCGCAGGAACTCGTTCATGAGAGCGTCGCTGTCGGCGTCGGGGTTCCAGAGTAGCCTCGCCGTGAGGTAATTCATCAAGTCGTTGAGACCGGCATGCGGGGCGTTGAAGACGGACTGGGCAAACACGCCTGTCACACCGTGTGCCGCAAAATAGCGCAGGTTGGGTGCCAAGGTGAGCATGTTTGGGATCGGCATGTGGTACATCGCGAAATCGGTGTTGTAGTACCAGAGATGGACACGTTTGGCGATGCGGCCCCAGCCTGCCAGATCCCGACGAAACGCAGCACTCGCTGGGTAGTCCGACGTCGCGATCGGGTCGGTGATACTGCAGTCGTGGCTGGTCAATTGGATGTAGACGTTGTCACGGGCGCGAATGGTCCTGGGCGGTTTCTGTGAATAGTAGTAAGCCAGTGTCCCCACGGATACGTCGGGGTGTTCTTCTGCGACGCGTGCCGCGACCGCATTGACGAATTGCAGCAGCGTGCCGGCGCCGGACCCTTCGCGTCGGTCAATCGTTTCGCAACGATCGCAGGTGCATTTGTGTCCCCAGTCGTTTTGACTGACGGCAATGCTTCGCCGGTTGGGATGCGCGGCAAGCTCGTCCAGGACGGATCGCGTCACGATCTGTAGGACGTCTGGATTGGTCAGACAGAGTTGGGCGTCATATTGTTTTTCAATAGCGATGCCGTTGCGGAGTCCAAAATATTCTGGAAACGTTTTCGAATATTTGTTCCACGGTACCTGGCGGTAAAAGCTGTGACCGGCGAGCCCGATTGGCGTATTGCCACCAAGGCGCGGTTGCGGCGTCACTGTATTGCAACGCAGGCGGGCAGCAAAATCAGGGTTTTGTGGATTAATGTGATACGCCGGGTACCGATACGTAAAACGTGGTCGGTAACGCCGATCCGTATCGGGAAGTGGCGTAGTCGCGGGAAGGTGTGGCGCGTGCGTGTGGTCGACGGTGAGGAAACGAATCCCCAGGAAATCCTCGAGGAATGTATAGACGCCGTACAAGGTGCCACGCGTACCGCCGCCCACGATAGCGAGTTGACCTTGGCGTATGACAATGCGATGTTCTTCAGCAGCCAGGTCGGCGGTGCTAACGTCCGGGAGGCACCTGCGCAGCGCGGCGCTGTCTCCAATGTAAATTTGGTGCGGTAGAGGCCTGGCGGGCTGCGTGACGATGGGCAACGTGACACGCGTCACCAATGCGAACCCGCGTTGAAATTCCCTGGCAGCGTAGCGTTCATGGGCGAGCGGCTTTGCAGGGACAACAATTTCACAGGCCTGCAGCGCGGCGATGGTTTGGCCGGCGGCTGCGTGTGAGAGGAGTGCGTGCCAGAAAAGGGCGCTTGTCATGAGAGCCGGTAGCGGAATACGGCACATGCTCGTGGATTCATAAGGGGGCCAGGGCGGACTCGCATCGCTCGGCGCGGTGCGCATGCGTAACCTACCACGCGGGCATCGTGACCTGAACCGTTGCCCTGTAACTGTTTGCGGTCGGTAACCTCACGTTCCGCTGTCTGCTGCTGATCTCACGGTGTTCGCGCCTACCTTGGGGCGGCCGCTGCCGGGTCTCGTTA
>CAZITS010000561.1:0-4418 GCA_964542185.1 uncultured Pirellulaceae bacterium | reverse complement strand
TTCGGCGGATACCATCGCCGCGATCAACTCGCCCATAAATGTGACAATCACTCCCGCATACAGTAGACCGGTTGCGCTTTGAGTGTTCGGGACACGTAGTGTTAATCGTGTGAACCAGGCGATGGTTAAAGGGCCTATCAACCCAGCCAGCCAACGAAATGCCAGCCAGGTTGCTCCCAGGGTTGAGATGGATGAGTCGAGGATGAGCAATACAGAACCGGTACCGCAGACCAGCACGCGTAGTACTGTCGCACTGAGAATGAAGAGTACCAGCCGATTCAGGGGAGCAAGTTCCATAGACGGCGTGTTCAAATACCAATGGCCCAGCAGCATCGCGGACAGCATGGATCCCAGTACGAAGCCGCTTGAAATGACGTCAAGTAGGCCAAGAACGATCTGAAAGCCGCTGTGGAAATGTTGCGGCATCGTCAGGATTGCGGCGGCGATCGCTGAAACTACGATAAATGTGAGGGCCATTTTTCCAACGCGACGCCACTGATAAAGCCAACACACAGACCCTAGATAACAGGTTGCCAGGAGTACTACGTTCAGGGAAATCGCAGCAAAACCGTAGGCGTAATTCTGGTCCTCGCCAGTGACTTCACCATAGAGCACCAGGGCAGCAAAAGTGTTAATCCCCAGCAGAACCCATAGATTGACTCGAAAAAAACCAGTGCTCACGGTCGGAGATGCAATCAAACGCATCGCCAGCCCCACACCGAATGTGAGGCGGAAGGCAAATGGCACGAGAATCAGGGAAAGGCTGGACAAGTCGTGGTGTTCTTTGCTGCCGGGGAGCGGGCCGGTGTGAGGTGTTCATGCTAGTCAGCAAACGTGTGGCTGACCACCCGTTGCGCATGGGGTGATACCTGGTGTACTACTGTGGCACACTGGGAACCGCATTGCCTTAAGTGGCCGTCGGATTGAAATTGCTGGAACACGAGACGATCGCAAGGTGTGCTTCGAAGGTGCACACACATGATGTTGACGGTGTCTAAGCAGAATCAAGTGCGCCGATCGCCGTAGATGAGCTGCATGACTTCAGCTCGCGTGGATAGGCTTTTGCGAAAGATCCCTTTCATGGCGGATGTCGTACACAGGCTGCCAGGTTTGCGCACGCCTCGAATGGTCATGCAACTGTGACTTGCTTCAATGACTACGGCCACGCCTTTCGCATTCAATTCGTCGAGTAACATATCGGCAATTTCTTCCGTCATACGTTCTTGCACTTGTGGTCGGTGGGCAACTCCATCGACGACCCGTGCCAATTTACTGAGCCCGACCACTTTTCCGTTAGGTAGATAACCAATGTGGGCTTTGCCGATAAAAGGAAGCAGGTGATGTTCGCACATGCTGCAAAAACTAATGTCGCGCACCAACACCACTTCGTCATATTTTTCGGTGAAAAATTTCTGCAAATGTTCTCGCGGCTCGCTGTGAAGGCCACTGAACATCTCCGCGTACATGCGGGCGACGCGGCCGGGTGTTTCGATGAGCCCCTCTCGTTCGGGATCTTCGCCTACAGCGGCAAGAATTTCCTTTACAGCTCGCTCAATGCGAGGTAAGTCTACGCCGTTTGTGGTTTCCGTGGCCTTGTTGCCAGGTAGCGGAGTGGGTTGTGTTCCGCCCGCTGCGTTCTCGTTTGTTTCTGCCGTCATGGCAAAGTATTCTCCAACTGATTTCTGCGAGCCAATGTGATAATTGGCGTGACTATCGTAGACGCGTGTGTTGTGTCGCACACTCGATTATTGCGATTGCATTTTTCGAACCCAGCGAACTTTTGGTTTGCCACCGACAAAGCTCTGGCCTTTTAATAGCTCTGAGACATACCGCTGGGGTTTCTTCTTGCCCGGTACTTTGAAGCTGTCTCCTTTTTGAATAATAGGTCTCAGGTCGGGCATGCTACCAAAGTCTCGCTGTCCTGCGACCTGGCAGGGAAACCAGTGCCCGTGCCCATCGGAGTCTTGGAGGTAGAATTCCGGATAGCAATGTCCTGGAACCCAGATGCAGCGTGCTGGAATTTTTTTCAATCGGCACATCGCGACGAAAAGCGAAGTCATTTCTTCACAATCGCCTTTGCCGTCCTTCAAGGCAGCGGCGGCCCCTTTTAGCTTGGTTGAGAATTCGTACTGAACATTATCTCGGACCCAGTCATAGATCGCTTCGACCTTTTTCCAGTCGTTGGTTGCATCTTGCCCCAGGTGCCGGGAGGCTGCACGGATTCGAGAGTTGCTTGTTTCGATGTAGGGACTGTTTCCCAAGAATCGCTTCATTGAGCGGGAAACCTTTTTGGGCGATTTTAGCATGCTGGTGTCTCGCGGACTTTCGATCGCCTGACGGGTAATTTCATAAGTGACTAAAGCTTGGGCCGTTTCGCCCGGTCCGATATATGGTATTGAAACGATCATCTGTTTTACGCCGCCACCGAGAACTCGAAACTGTACGTTCTTGACGTGTTTTGAGAAATTCTCTTCGACAATCTGGACTTGCTGCTCCGGCCAATCCGTAAAAACTGGGATGCTGGCTACCAGACCTCGGCAATTTCCCACCGCGGAAATGGTGACTCCAACTTCCCATTGGCTTATTCCTTCACCAACGAGTTGCACACCTCCCGAAGTATTGTCTTGTGCCGGAAGGTTGTCGGCAGCAATGACAACAAACAAGACCGTTGTAATGACAAACAGAATTTTGTTCACGTTGCCAGTTTCCCGAAGACAGGGTGTCGGAATTGACTGCCCTGACCCGCCGTCGTCTCGCCAGGTCAGGGCAGTTTTCACCAATTTAGTTTTCGACGCTCTGCAGGTCGCCGATCTACTTTCAATGCTTCGCTACTCTTATGATTCGAAGAATCCCTTTCCTTCTATGTTAGCATCCGTAAAGGAGAGCAGCGGTTTGCGACCATCCAAAACACGGCGAGAGAAACCCGCGCCAGGCAGAGAAAAACGGTAATCGCTGCATTGCGGGTGAATCTCAACCAGGTTTTTGACTCAGCCGCATTGCTGAATTCTAGAGATAATCAGTCCAGCCACGTTGGCGTAGCTGCTCTACCACGTCTCGGATAGCCTCTTCGTCGTGTTTGTTTGCCACGAACGTTGCATCGGGCGTACGAATGACAAGGCAATCTTTGAGTCCAAGCGTGACGATCAAATGGTCGTTATCAGTATGAACGATACAACCGGTGGTATTGATACCGAGGTGTTTGCCAACCACAGTATTTCCTTCAGGGTCATGGCCCTGTGTGCGTGCAACCGCTTGCCAGCTACCTACGTCATCCCAGGTAAAGGGCGCCTCGACAACGACGACATCTTCATGGCGTTCCATTACCGCGTAGTCGATTGAACGTCCCTGGATCTTG
Source organism: uncultured Pirellulaceae bacterium (assembly GCA_964542185.1). Classification (GTDB taxonomy): domain Bacteria; phylum Planctomycetota; class Planctomycetia; order Pirellulales; family Pirellulaceae; genus UBA9264. The sequence continues at coordinate 1,063 of CAZITS010000561.1, read as the reverse complement.
CTGAATTCTTGTTGGAAAATGGTGTCGAATTCAGGTGTGTTAGTAGCTTCCGCAATACGCTTCAGGCGTTCGTGCATTTCTGGTTCAAATCGCGCTAGTGCGGCGTCGATCGTACTGGCCTTCCAGACGAAGATTCCAGCATTCCATAGGAAATTGCCATCGGCCACGAACTCGCGTGCCCGATCGGCATCTGGCTTTTCTCGAAAACGGCAAACTTGAAATGTGTTGAGTTCTTTTGGCTGGACATCAGAGAGCGTGATGCGTTTGCCGCGTTCGATATAGCCAAAACTCTCAGCTGCATAAGTCGGGCGAATTCCGAAGGTCACTAATCGTTCACTCCGATCCTCTATCAGCCGCAGCGCGTGGTGAATGGTTTGCTGAAACGATGCTACTGTTTCGATTTGGTGATCTGCAGGCATGACAATCAGTGTCGCATCAGGATCTCGTTTCAAGATGGTCGCGGCTGCCAGTCCGATACATGCCGCGGTATCACGTTTGCAAGGTTCGCCGAGCAAGGCTTGGGAAGACAGGTGGGGTAATTGCTGCGAGACTTTTGCGACGAGTGCCTGATTTGTTACGACCATCACATTGTCCTGTGTGACGAGGCCATCCAGGCGTTCTGCAGTCGCTTGCAGCATCGTTTGCGAGCATCCGAACTGAAGGAGTTGTTTGGGTAATTTGGATCGACTGGCCGGCCAAAAGCGTGTTCCGGCGCCTCCTGCCATGATGACCGCATGCAACATTGCTTTGACCGAATTCAGGGGACAAGGACAACGAGCCCATTCGACGTGTGTGATGGGAGATTTCGTCAATCATCCTGATTGACGAAATCTCTGCAACCGCAACACGAGGTTACTCTTGGCTTGCCAGGCGAAACCGAAGACTTGCTCGGCAGGTTGGCTTGAGACTGTTTCGCATCGAGATCTTCAGGTGCTGGACAACCTGTCGACCAAGGGAGTTGCAACTCAGGTAGACGCAGGCAATTGCCATTTGGTCGCGGAACTGACAAGGCGAGGTTTTCTGAAGAAAACGGATTGTCTCACCTGCGGTGCTTTCTGCCACG
>CAZITS010000560.1:0-4419 GCA_964542185.1 uncultured Pirellulaceae bacterium | reverse complement strand
CATCAACTCTTGGCCGCTGGGGCCGCCCGGTGTTTGGTTATTTTTCCAGTCCGAGATGGTGAGCAGGGCCCTGTCCCGGGTCGCCCGGAAGACCCGCCAGTGGTAATTCATGTAGAACGATCGCCCACCCCGAAATTCCCCGACCGGCCGGGCGTAGTGGTTCGGGAAGATGGACTGAAACGAGGTCTTCGGCCCTGGGATAATCTCGCCGTCGTCAATGCGAATCGAGATGGCATGTGATTTTTTGGCCTGCCTTTGCTGGACCAGGTCCTGGTGATCGGCCGTGATCATCTTCAGCGAATAGAGTCGGCCGGGGACGAGGTTGGCGATCGGCTGACTGAATACGTTGGCACGTTTCTCGTTGCGTTTGGTCCAGAGAAAGCTGTCGCCCAGGCCGTTTTGTTCATAGCGGAACTGGAGGTACCCGTAGGCGGGGTAGCTGCGGACGGCAAGGCTGCCCCGTTCGGCGGGTTGCGTGTCCCAGCCTCGGGTCCCCCTGGCAAAGTCTGGGTTCTGGAGGTGGTTCAGCTGATAGCGGAATCCGAACTTGTCTGAGAGCAGGTTGGTTTTGCCCTCGATGGCGTAGTGTCGAAAGAGGCGACTGGCCCAGCGCATCGTCTCATCATCCGCGTAACTGCAGGTGTATTGTTGTAACCCGGCCAGCCCGGCATAGGCTGGCTGGGTGGCCAGGGCCTGCATTTGCAAATCCATGTACACCTTGAAATCCACCGAGGGATCCACATTCAGTGATTCGCCGACGGCCGACATGTAACCCAGGACGATCACAGTGTTTTTCACGACCTCGGGCCAATCCTGCGCGTAGCGGGGCATGTTCCAGCCGGCGTGGAACTGCTCGTGAATGTGCTGGATGGCCGCTTGACGCGTGGGTTGCTCGATGAGGTAACGCTCAATACAGACATGGCCGCCACCGCGCGCCGCGGCGCGGGCGAAGGCCCGGCTCAAGTCATTACTGAGAATGCCACTGCCGTAGGAATAGGGCGAGTAGGTTTTTCGCTGGAATGCCGGGTTGGCATGGATTCGCTCGACGGCCTGACGGAAGGCCCCGTATTTGGGCTGGTCGCCTCCCCCAAATTCATCGACGATCACACCGTCCAGCAGTGGGTGGTTCAGTCCGACCGCCTGAGACCAGGCCTGGTAGGCCTCCTCGGCCGTCACCTCCGTGCGTTGCCGAAACGGGTTGATGGCGCTCGTCAGCCAGTGGCGGCCCAGTTGTTTCCATTCCCGCAGGTGATCTTCCCGCGCGAAATGGGCGGTACCCTCGGTGTTGCTGATCCAACGGAGACCGGCTCGTTTGGATTCGGCAAATTCATGTGGATTGCGGGCACCGCCGCTGATGATGACGTTGACGTTGGGGAGTACGTGGCGCCTGAGATAGTTCCAGTCGTCGAAGGGACCGTGCTGGAGATTCCACATGTCTCCCGCGTTGTAGAACGCATGCTGTAGTTCCGGGACCCTGCGGACGGTTAACCCGGAGGGATGCCCCGTGATCGCCAGTTTGTGGGCACCGGCGGTGAGATGGCGCATGGCTTCGGATTGGTCGCCGATCCGGTGGCCGGCACACAATGGTCTGCTTTCGTCATCCAGTCGAAGCGTCGCCGGCCCTTCCACCGCGATGTGATACCAGTCGACGCCCGTGGCGGTAAAACGAATCGTCTTTTCTCCCAGCCGTTTCTGCTGGCGGGCATTGACGAGTTCGGTGACCAGGTTGTTGAGGATCGTGGGAGTTATCGGGTCGGGTGCAAACGCGTCGAGACCGGTCGGGAGCAGCAGGAGCGATATGGCAGTCATCTCAATCAGGCGTTTCATCGATTGCTCCTGTTGTTTCCCTGCCGTTGACAGGTTCATGCCGGCACCTGTTGCAGAAACAGCGCACGATATCGTACACCAACCCAAGTGCTCATGACCTCGATCCGGCTGCTACGGATGTGGTGAAAAAAGCACGAACCGGCCTCGTCTCACCCGGCGAGGCGGTCACAGCGAGTCTGCGACCCAATGCGCGTGCCCACTGCGAACCCCAGCCGACTACCTGCCGCTTGGGCATTCTCTATATTAGTGTTGTCTGGAATCGCCTGCTGCAGGAGTCATACATGCAACGCGCTGCGATTACGTGCTTTACAGTTCTGGTTGCTTTGATGGGTGTCAGCCGGCCTGGCAATCCCGCCACCCCCGACGCGGCGCGGCGGCCTGTGCGCGTCATGATCAACTGGGACGAGCAGAGTCTCTGGCGTGCGCAGCTAACGATGCGTCAGAGAAACAACCAGCCCCTGGACGCTCCGTCCGTGCAGCAGGTCCTCGAGACCGCGGTAGACGAACATGCCCGCGCTGGCGTGGACCGGATGGTGTATTGCGCCTGGGCCCGGTTCGCTTCACCGGTACCTGGCTTCAAATCGTGCGAATATGACAAAAGCATCGTGGAAATCTCACCCGGATTCGACAAGTTGCATGCCACGGGCACCGACCAGGTGGCGATCCTGCTCGATCGGTGTCGCCAGCGTGGCATGCAGTTCCTGGTCTGCCTGCGGATGAACGATCGGCACGGAGCCGCGCAAAAGGCGAAGTTCTACGTCGAGAACCCGCAACTGCGGCTGGCAGGATATCCGGGTGGACTGGACTACAAGTACCAAGAGGTACGCGCGGGTGTGCTGGCGTTCATCAAGGAAGTGCTCGATCGCTACGACGTGGACGGAATCGAGCTGGATTACCTTCGCTGGTGCCACATGTTTCGTTCCGAAGAAGCGGCCAGCAACGCCCACTTGCTGACCGAGATGACCCGCCGCGCCCGCGCACTGGTCGATGCGGCTGCCAAAAAGCGTGGCCGAAAGAAGCTGCTCCTCTCGGCGCGTGTGCCGCAGACGTTTGCCGAGTGCCAGCGGTTGGGGTTTGATATCACCGCCTGGGTCCAGGAGGGACTGCTCGATTACATTTGCCCATCGGACTTCTTCCATGCCGACTTCAACATGCGCGTCGCTCGTTTTGTCGAGCTTTGCCGGGGAACGGAATGCAAAGTATTGCCGGCAATTCATCCCCTGATTCAAGTTAATCATCCCGACAACATCACGCTCGAAAATTACCGTGCGCTGGCCCGCAGCTATTACGCAGCGGGCGCGGATGGGATCGCCACCTACAATTATCAATACAACTGGCGGCGCTGGACGGGAGGCGATCGCGGACTGGCGGACGGCTGGCCCAAGACGCTGGCCTGGATGGGGCAGCTGCGCGACCCGGACGACGCCGCGATCAACGCAAAACCCCGTCACTATCTGTTCTATCCTCTCTGGCAGATCTACTCGCCCAGTGGCGCTGTCAAATACGAACGCATTGTGTTCGATCGTCAGGACGGCAAGCAGGGAGATGCGTTGACGTTCCGCTTGTACGAACAGAACGCGGGGCCGTCCCGTAAAGTTGCGATGCAGTTTCGGGCACTGGGCCTGGGACCGGACGATCAGTTGGCGATTGCGGTCAATGGGCACCGGGTTTCCGACGCTGCCGTGGGGGTCACGTTTGACAAAGACGGTCGTGGGCCCCGTGAAGGTCGTCCTTGTGGTCCGTTTCATCTGCACCAGTTTTCGTTGCCGCAGGAATGGCTCAAGGCGGGTGAAAATCGGCTCGCTGTTCACCTGGCGCGCCAATCCGACCAGGGAGGCAAGGAGATCGTGGTCAAGGAAATCGAAGTCCGTGTTGAGTAATGCCGGTCCGTCCGGTTTCGTCAAAGGGAGACCGTGTCAGTGAGACGAATGCAGATGAATCCGCGACCTGGAGCCTGCCTGCAGGTCGCGCGTTGTTCCCTGGTGAGTGTCATTCTGTTGGCAGCGCCCCTCGGTGTCGCCGCTGCGGACACAGGGCCACTGGACGAAGCCCGCGCCTTGTTAAAGCAAGCAAATCTGGCTGAGGAACGGGCGTCGTGGGACCTGGTTGAGAAGGCCCTGGCGATTCTGACACCACTGGAGAAACCCGCCACCGAAGTGCAGGCCTTGCGCCGCATCTGCAGAACCTACCTGACAGCGACCCAGGCCTTTTGGCAGGCGGATCGCCGCCAAGGCAGTGAACAGGCGGAGCGTTTGCTGCGTGACTTTCAAGCAGCAAAAGACAACCCCTTGTTCCTGCAGGCCCTGCTGTATCAGGGTCGGTATCACTACTGGAAAGCGGTCGAGGGCAATTACCCGCAGGGCCACGACATCTCAAAGAAGATGTTCGAGAAAATTCTGCGACACAATCCCCAGCACCGCCTGGCCCGGATGTACCTTGGTCAACCGGTTGCGCCTTTGCCGGCCGCGTTGGAGCGGCCGGCGGGCAAGGCGCCCGAGTGGGCCGTTGCAGCCCGCGAAGCGATGTACTGGACCCGCCGGATGGTCCACTGGTGGCTCGACAACCGGCAGGCACCGGATGGACAGCTTGGTG
>CAZITS010000559.1:0-4437 GCA_964542185.1 uncultured Pirellulaceae bacterium | reverse complement strand
TCCCGGACGGTGTGGGTGGACGTTTTTCGATTTTCACGCCAGTAGGGTTGCTCCCTGCCGCTATTCTCGGAATTGATTTGGTCCGACTTCTAGAGGGTGCCGCTGCGATGAATGCCCATTTTCGTGATGCAGCGGCAACCGAAAACGTCGTGCTAGAGTACGTGCGTAGCCTGTATAGTTTGAACGGCATGGGAACGTCTGACATTCGCGTCCTGAATGTCTGGTCAGACGCATTGGAATCGGTCGGATTGTGGCACGACCAGTTGCTGGCTGAGAGCCTAGGCAAGCAGGAAAAGGGAGCCACGCCTTTGACCGTCGTGAATACGAGAGATCTGCATTCACGTGCACAACAGCATCAAGAAGGTCAGCGCGACAAGGTGCATATTAATCTTGTAGTTCAAGCAGGTAGAACCCCGGCGTTACACATCGAGGCAAGCGAACTTGTAGACGATGGTTTAGACGACCTTGTTGGGTTAGGGTTTCCCGATATTATGGCAGCGGCGATTGCGGGAACAAAACAGGCGTATCGTGACGACCAACGCCCCACGATTGACGTGAAGTTGCCCGTCATGGATGAGCATGTGATAGGACAATTGTTTCAAATGCTGATGTTGGCGACCGTGGTTGAGGGTCGTTTACTGAAAATTAACCCCTATGGTCAGCCGGGAGTCGAAGCCTACAAGCGAAATATGACTCAGTTGCTATCACCTGCATAGTTATTTCTGGTGAATTGAGATTGGCCGTGGTGTTTCAGCGACAGTGCATCCGCAGCAGGTATCTTTTGGTGTCACCTTGGGAACTGGATTGCATCTGAGTATTTGTCTTGGCGAGAATGACTGTAATGACAACACAACTTACCTGGTTGGGCCATGGGTCCTGGTCGATTCAGGTTGACGAACATCAAATCCTGTTGGACCCCTTCCTGAATGATTCACCTGTGGCACCGATCACGGCGGACGAAGTCGATGCAAATGTCATCCTGGTATCGCATGGCCACTTTGATCACATAGCGGACGTAGCATCGATTGCGAATCGAACAGGTGCCACCGTGGTCGCGATTTTTGAGATTGCGGAGTGGTTTCAGAAGAACCATGGCGTGCAAGAAACGATTGGTATGAATTTGGGAGGCACACTGGAGTTACCCTGGGGGCACGTGAAGATGACACCGGCACTGCACAGCTCCCAATTGCCGGATGGTAGTGGCGGGGGTGTGGCCGCCGGATTTTTGTTGACGTTAGGGAAACAGCGAGTCTATTTTGCTTGTGACACGGCTCTCTTTTCGGATATGAAACTGATTGGAGACGTGGGGGTGGACCTCGCGGTTTTGCCGATCGGTGATCATTTCACAATGGGGCCGGAAGATTCCATAGCAGCCATCAATTTGATTCAGCCACGCCGGGTTGCACCAGCGCATTACAATACATTTCCGCCGATTGTGCAGGATGTAGAAGCATGGGCTTTGCGGGTTAAAGCCGACACATCTTCCGATCCAGTTGTTATAGATCCAGGCGGTACAATTTCGATGGATTCTTGATTGGGTTCTGTAGTAACTTCAGTCTATTCGCCAAGGAGAATGCTTTTGATGCGTCCCAGCACCCAACGCCTATGCACATACTGTCTCCTGATTGTGCCTCTGCTGTTGAATCAAGAGGTTGACGAATTATCAGCTCAAGTTCGGTTGCGGTGGAAATTTCGTGCCGGGCAGCAGATGCAGCTTAAGATCAGCCAGAAAGCGACTACCAAGACGTCAGTAAACAACCGGCCATTAGCCATTACCAGCGCTTTGGAGATGGACGTCGATTGGACTGTCGGAAAGCTGGCTTCGCGCGGTGCGGCGGAAATGACTCAGCAATTTTCGCGTCTGGCGATCAAGTTCCAGGCTCCGGATGCAGAACCCGTTGAGTACGACTCTCGGCGAGATAAGAATCCCACTGGTCAACTGTTGCGCATTGCCAACCGTATACAGCCACTACTCGACTCACCGTTTCGTGTTACCGTTGGTAACCGAGGGCAGATTACCGAGGTGCTCTCTAGTCCAGATGCGACTCAGACCGTTAACTCGCCCCGCTTGAAACGATTTATTTCTGCAGAACAATTGGCCAGTGTATTGCGGCAATCGAATTTAGTGCTTCCAGACATGGCTGTTTCCGTGGGTGATAGCTGGGAGACAGATTCGGTTCAAGCCTCGCCACTCGGAGAGGTGAAATTGACGACCGCCTATATATACAAGGGAATTCAACAGCGTGGCGGACGTGAGTTGGCACTGATTGCTCTGGAAACGACGCTCGAGGAAGCAAAGTCACCCAAGTTACCCAACAATAAAGCTGGGCGACTCACCCGGCACATTCAAGCTGGCGAGATCTACTTTGATGTAGAGGCAGGGTACCTGAAATCGTCGCAGGTACGGCAAGAGCGTACGACTGAGAAGTTGTATCGAGGGCAGCGAATTGAGACAGTAGATCAAAGCGTGACGGCACTACAGATTACCGTCCTTTGATTCGCTTTCGTCGGACGGGTCTGCTGTGGGAGGAGATGCTTCCTGGTTCGGTACCAGGACTTGAATCTCGTCTTCGACGACCCGTAAATCGAAGCGATCGACGCCAATCTTGGGGTTGTCGCACCAGGTTCCATCGCGAATGCAGAAACGCCATGCGTGCCACGGGCAGCTGACGGTTCCATTTTCAACATGGCCGCCAGCTAGAGATGCCCCCATGTGAGGGCAGATGTCATCGATTGCGAAAAACTGCCCCTCTTCGTTGAATACGGCAACCATCCGTCCATTTACTGGAAATGCGGATCCTGTCCCCTGCGGGATATCTGCAGTCTTTGCCACCGTCGTAAATTCGGACATGGCTCTCGGCCAGAAAATGTGATCGGGACGCTTTGATTGGGTTGGCGATCTGTGAAGCTGGTAACTCGTCCGGAACCGGCAGAAATCACGCACAAGTACTAGCGGGCAGCGATCGACAGTGGTTAGATTCTAGGTGTGTGGGAGCCCGTACGGTAGGGCCGTGCCCACAGATGTTTTACCCAATGCGCGGAACAACACGATGGCAGCAATGCGTTTCATCATGATCGGTGGATTTTTGGGGGCCGGCAAGACGACGACAATCGCTCGTTTAGCTCGTGCTTACCAGGACCGTGGACTCCGGGTCGGAATCGTGACAAATGATCAGGCCAGTGACCTGGTTGACACGCATACGTTACGTTCGCAGGGGCTCCATGTGGGAGAGGTTGCAGGCGCTTGTTTTTGTTGTCATTTTGACGAATTAACCTCGACCGTCGCCGAGCTCGGTCAGGACCAGCGCCCTGACGTTGTCATTGCTGAACCAGTTGGCAGTTGTACTGATCTTGTGGCCACGGTCATTCAGCCGCTGCGAGGGTTGCATCGTGACGAAATCGATGTCGCTCCTTATGGCGTGATCCTCAAACCGAGTCATGGACGGCGTATATTGCGGAATGAGGAAGGTAGCGGGTTTTCGCCAAAGGCGGCTTATATTTTTCGCAAACAACTCGAAGAAGCAGATTTTGTGATTCTCAATCGCATCGACGAGTTGACCGGTCAGGAAATCAGTGAGCTTGTCACTTTGCTTGGGCGTGCCTGTCCAGATGTTTCCGTTGTGCAAATGTCGGCACGGACCGGACAGGGATTTGAGACGTTGTTGGAACAACTTGCGCAGCAGGGAGAGTTTGGTCGGCGCATTCTTGAGCTTGATTATGACATCTATGCAGCTGGGGAAGCGGAATTGGGATGGCTCAATAGCAGCATGAGTTTGACTTCTGAAACCTCGTTTGCGCTTGACGAGATCCTGCTGCAAGTTGTCGTTGAACTTGCTGGCGAGCTACGGCAGGAGTCGGCAGAAGTTGCCCATTTGAAAGTCATTGGCATGTCTGACGGCAGCCATGGCGTCGCGAACGCGATTAGCAATGAGCTTGCGCCCGAACTTTCTCTGCAGTCGGATTGCCACGCATTAGATGCAGACTTGATTGTTAATGCGCGGGTGGCGATTGATCCTGACGTGCTGCAGACCAAGGTTCAGGACGCGGTATCAGGAGTTTGTAGCAAGCGGCGGATCAAAGTTGATTTCCGGCAGACGCAGAGTTTCCGGCCTGGGCGTCCTGTACCCACACATCGGTATTCCGAGCCGGTGGCAGATTGACAGTTTCCGTGCTTGCTGAAGCATTCAGCAAGAGTTGTTGGACTCGTCGGCGAGGTGCATCGCCTGGACCCTGTCGCTCCGCGCGAGTGGTAGCCGTCAAGATAACTCGGCGATAGGCGGAGTTGCGGTAATCGAGTTAAACAGGTCGCGTGGCAGCCCGTCGATCAGTCTCGTTTCAGCTGGATCGAAAAGCGTTTGCATGATGGTTCCGCGCAGATGCGAGGGCCCGTAAAGCGGGGTTGTCGCTTCTCCACCCAAGCGATCGGTCTTGCCAATC
>CAZITS010000558.1:0-4439 GCA_964542185.1 uncultured Pirellulaceae bacterium | reverse complement strand
GAACGGCAAATTCCAACCCCCACCGCCGCTCCTGCCGCCGGTGCGGGTCCGGTTGCGGGCCACACGCCTCCTCGCCAGCCTCTATATTGGTGGTGTTCGGATACCGCCAACCGGAAAAACTGCGCAGACATCGTCCGCTGGGTCTGGTGATGGGATTGGTCCGGTGTGGGGGTGGGTACTCGCATGAAACGGAAACGGCGGCGTCAGATCAGCCACCTGCTCAAGTTGCTGACGTGGCCCCTGTTGCCGCGTTGGAAAAACTGGGAGCAAAGATCAAGCGGAATGAACAAGGCGAAATTGTCGAGGTTAACCTCCGGGGCAATAAGAAAATTACGGACGGCGGACTGGTGCATCTCAAAGGAAATACCCAATCTGCGAAATCTCGAATTGAAGCTTTGCCAAGGCGTCACCGCCACCGGACATGTTCTATACTGGTGGCCGCAGGCATAAGACGGACCTCGGACGAACTTGACACACCCGGGAGGATAGAACGTGTTGCGTTTCTGCACCTGCTTCTTGCTGTTGGGCCTGTTGCTGTTGGGAGCCGCGCCGGCGCGCCCCGACGAGCCGCAGTTCGCGCGCGATGTCAAGCCGATCTTGATAGCGCACTGCTGCAAGTGCCACGGGCTCGAAGCACGCCAGGCCGGACTCGACCTGCGGACGCGGCGTTTGCTGCTGCGCGGTGGAGACCAGGGTCCCGCGCTGGACCTCAATAACAGGAAAATGAGCCTGATCTACCGCCAGGTGGTCAGCCGCAACATGCCGCCCGATGGTGAACTCGACCTCACGACTGCTCAGATCGAGACGATACGTCGCTGGGTCGAAGCTGGCGCGCCGCCGCAGCAAACCAATGCGCCAGAGTCCGGCCGCGATGTATTCCTGGTGTCGGATCGAGACCGTCAATTCTGGGCGTTTCAGAAGCTGCGCCGTGTCGGTTTTCCCCCAATTGACGGCACCGATCGACCGGCGACTTCCATCGACCGCTTCGTCTCAGCCAAGTTGGCAAAGGTCGGCCTGCGAATGGCGCATCCAGCAGACCCAGCCACCCTGATCCGGCGAGCGCAACTGGATCTGGTCGGACTTCCGCCCGAGCCGACGGAAATCGAGAGGTTCGTCGGCGACCGATCGCCGGACGCCTACCAGCGTCTGCTCGATCGGTTGCTGGCGTCACCCCATTTCGGCGAACGTTGGGGGAGGCACTGGATGGACGCTGTCGGATACAGTGAGATCCGAGGGACCGACTTCGACGCGGCCCTCAATCGCAACGGCGACTACATGTCCGGAATGTGGCGGTACCGGCAGTACGTTATCGAATCCCATAACCGCGACAAACCTTTTACTCGCTTCATCACCGAACAACTCGCCGGGGACGAGTTGCTCGATTGGCGCAACGCAGATCCTCATTCCGAGCGAGTCAACGAACTCCTGGTCGCGACGAGTTTTCTGCGAATGGCCGTCGACTTGACCTGGGATCCACCCGACAACAGCGCATTCACGCGTTTCCGCGTGCTGCATCAGACTGTGGCGACCGTCGCGGGTAACCTGCTCGGTTTGTCGCTCAAATGCGCCCGCTGCCATAGCCATAAATTTGACCCCGTGCCCCAGCGTGACTACTACCGTATGCTGGCGCTGTTCACACCGGCCTACAACCCGCAGACATGGGTGCTGCCCGCCGACCGCGACCTCACACGGGGCAATGTCAAAATTCACGCAGTGTACGACGTGGGGCCACCACCGGAAACGTACCTGCTGCGCCGCGGTGACCACACCCAACCCGGGCGCGCCGTGCAGCCGGGATTCCTGAGCGTACTCTGCGATGACGAACAGCAGGCCACCCAGCTCACGCTTGAGCCGATCGGTGCCACCAGTGGGCACCGGCTGGCGCTAGCGCGCTGGCTCACAGACAGCGAAGGACGAGCCGCCGCATTGATGGCCCGTGTGCAAGTCAACCGCGCCTGGCAGCATCTGTTCGGCGTCGGGCTGGTGAGCAGCTCGGATAACTTTGGCCACCAGGGCGCCAGACCGACGCACCCGAACCTGCTCGAGTCGCTCGCGACGGAATGGGTCAACACCGGCTGGCGTCTGAAACCGCTGTTGCGACGGTTGATGGGTTCGGCAGTCTACCGGCAGGCTTCGACAGACGCACCGTCTGGCCGCGATCGCCACCCTGCCGCCGCGGCGGATGCGCCGCTCGCCCGGATGCCGGTGCGGCGGCTGCCGTCCGAGATCATTCGGGATGCCATGCTGGCCTGCAGTGGGCGAATGGACCGTCAGATCGGTGGGCCGTCGATCAATACTGAGGCGCAACCGGACGGCAGCGTCCGCATTACCAGCGACAACCAGCCGACCCCCGGCAGTCGCTGGCGGCGGAGCGTCTATCTGCTGGCGCGGCGCCGCTGGTTTCCAACGGTCCTGGGTGTGTTCGATCAGCCCAACATGGGGGATCATTGCACGCGCCGCGAAAGCTCCACGATCGTCCTGCAGGCGTTGACAATGCTGAATGACCAGTTCGTGATGGAGCGGGCCGATGATTTTTCTCGACGCGTGTTTCACGAAGCGGGACCTGCGACCGAGGATCGCATCGGGCTGGCTTTTGCGATCGCGCTGGGCCGCGCGCCGTCGGCGCGAGAACTGGAGTCCTGCCGACAACTGATCGCGCGGCAGACCGACCGGTTTCAAGCCGCGGGCGCTGCACAAGTCGATCAAAAAGCGCTGGCGTGTCTGTGTCATGTGCTGTTCAATACGAGTGAGTTGTTGTACGTGGAGTGAAAACCCGGCTGGCGGGCAACGCCTGCCAGGCAGCTGCTACGTTCGACTGACGAGACCAATATGCATTCTCTTTCCCCACAGCAACCCTCGCGGCGACGCTGGCTCCGCCACGCCGGTCTGGGTATCGGCGGTCTGGCGCTGACTTCGCTATTGCAGGCCGAGATCGCTCCCGTCCACGGGGCGGGGCAATTCAATCTGCGGCCCAAGGCTCCCCGCTTGCCGGCCCGCGCCAAGTCGGTGATCTTACTGATGCAGAACGGCGCGCCCTCCCAGATGGACCTGTTTGACCCCAAGACCGAGCTGACCAAACGCGACGGCCAGGTCCACTCCGAAAAGGTCGAGACGTTTCAGCAGGGGAGCGAATCGAACACGCTGCTGGCCACACCGTTTCGGTTTCGCAAACACGGCCAATGTGGAATGGACTTCGCCGAACCATTGCCACACATCGCATCCCTGGCCGATCAGTGGTGCATGGTCCGTTCGATGCACACCGATCACAACAACCACACCGAGGCGATGGTGATCTTCACAACTGGCAAATTCCTGCCGGGCCGGCCGACGCTGGGGGCCTGGACCACCTACGCGCTCGGTACCGAGAACCAGAATCTGCCCGCGTACATCGTGCTGCGCGACCCGAACGCCTACAGCACCAACGGCACCCAACTGTGGCAAAATGGCTGGCTGCCGGCGCTGTACCGCGGCACTGAGTTTCGTTCGACAGGGGATCCGGTGCTCAACCTGCGACCTGCCCTCCCGCAGCCGGCGGGCGTCCAGCGAGACAACTTGCGTCTGCTGGCAGAACTCAATCGGAATTACCTGTCGCGGCATCCGGGTGAACTGGAGCTCGAGGCGCGGATCATCAACTACGAGGTCGCCGCCCGCATGCAGTTGGCGGCCGGGGACGTTCTGGACGTATCGCGCGAGTCCTCGTCGACGCACGCGCTGTACGGTCTGGACAATCCCGTGACGGCCGGCTACGGGATGCGCTGCCTGTTGGCCCGCCGACTGATCGAATCGGGTGTGCGGTTCGTGCAAATCCACCCCCCGGCCAAACCGAGCAACCAGCCGTGGGACTCGCATTCCGACAGCAAAGTCGATATCGAGAAAATCGCGCCGCAGGAAGACTTACCGTCGGCGGGCCTGGTCAAAGACTTGAAACAACGCGGCCTACTTGATGAAACCATCGTGATCTGGGGAGGAGAATTTGGTCGCTTACCCGTGAGTCAAAGGACCAAGGGTCGCGACCACAACCGCAACGCATTCACGATCCTACTGGCCGGAGGTGGATTCAAACCCGGGTTTACCTACGGCGCAACCGACGACTTCGGCTATCGTTCGGTTGAGGATCGCGTCTCGATTGCCGATTTTCACGCCACCTTATTGCGGCAACTGGGACTCGATCACCACGAACTCGCGTACCAGCACCTCGGCCGCGATGAACGGCTGACCGATCCGGAGGTCACCGGCGCCCAGGTGGTCACCAGGCTGACCACGGATTGAGCCTGCCGCGGCACAAGAATGGCATCCTGTCACCGACTAGCGCTGCGGTGACTCCCCGACCCCCCGCCGCCGCTCCTGCCGCCGGTGCGGGTTCGGCCCGTGTCCACACGCTGTGCGCGCCAGCGTCTATATTGGTGGCGTCTGGATACGCTGTTTGCCACAGACTTCAC
>CAZITS010000557.1:0-4446 GCA_964542185.1 uncultured Pirellulaceae bacterium | reverse complement strand
GCACTCCAGAGGACGTAAAACGCCACTAGTGTAACATCCGGGCGAAAACGCGTTGCGGTGGTCGGGCAAGAATCCTGCCCGCTCTCCTCTGGAGGCGAGCCAACGTTGCGTCATGTGCGTGCTGCTTCTCCCCACGGTTGCCTGAGGGTTGACCGCAATCAACCATGCGGTTCACCGCCCCTATCCCATGGGCTTTTGGGCTACGATACGGCACCTGTTCTGCGTAGAATAGAAGGGCTTGAATCCGCCCACTGGGGATGTACCGACAGACCATGCTCGCTCTGGATGTCGCCAGTTCCCGCAGCTCCAAAACACGACTGATCGCCGATGAAGCTACCGATTGTTTTATCCGTCACTGGACTCGTCGTTGTCGCAGGTGCAGGGTTGGCCTACAAGCCAGCTACCGAATACTGGAAAAATCGCAACCGGATCGAATGGGAAACGGCGGAAGTTTCGCAGGGAAACATCCTGGCCGTCGTCAATTCAACGGGTACGATTCGCCCAGTACTTTCCGTCACCGTCGGTGCGCAGGTCTCAGGTCCGATCAAACAACTGAATGTCGAATTCAATCAGGAAGTCAAGGAAGGCGAAGAGCTCGCCCGTATCGATCCACGACTGTTCAACGCAGCCGTCAAGAACAGTTCCGCCGCATTGGCTACCAGTAAAGCCAGGATCAAACAGATCCGTGCACAGCTTCAACAGGCGACCAATGCAGAACAGCGCGGGATCAAGCTCCGCAGTGAAAAGGAGACATTTGTTTCCGACACTGAAATGGACCAGTTGCGTTTTACGCGTCAAGGACTTGAAGCTGAGCTTGAAGTCGGACTGGCCCAGGTTCAGCAAGCAGAAGCCTCTCTCGAACAGGCAACAACCAATCTCGAATTTACGATCATCCGGGCGCCGCGTGATGGTGTCATTATCGATCGAAAAATTGAACACGGCCAAACCCTGGCTGCTCAATTCCAGGCCCCTGAGCTGTTCGTGTTGGCGCCAGATCTGCGAAAAGAAGTCTATGTACATGTCTCCGTAGATGAATCGGACATCGGTTTGATTCGCCGAGCACAAGACAGAGGACAGGTTGTCCACTTTACCGTCGACGCCTACCCGGATGATGTTTTTGAAGGATCGATCAAGGAAATCCGGCTTAGTTCCATAGCCGAGCAGAACGTCGTCACCTATCCGGTGGTCGTCTCGGCCCCGAACCCCAAACTCCAACTCCTTCCAGGCATGACAGCCACAGTCTCTTTTGATGTCGACGAACGACTGAATGTTGTCCGCATTCCCAACTCGGCGTTACGTTTCTACCCGGATATCGAACAAGTCCGTGAAGAGGATCGCGTAGTGCTGGAAGGCGCGAGCAGCAAGAATAAGGGCAGCCAAAAGAGCGAAGATGAGCCGGGATCAGTTTCCGAACGCTGGAAGTCACGCCGCAACCGAAACCGGCGCCACGTCTGGATCCAGGAGGGGGACCTATTGAGAGCGGTCGCGGTAGAAACCGGGATCACCGACTCCCGTTTCTCGGAATGCTTGAGCGGCGAACTGAAGTCCGGAGCCAAGCTTGTGGTGCGCATCAAGCCGCCTGAATAACCCGCAAACTGCCCCGGCCTGTCAAATCAAATCGGGCCAAAGACTGTCACTCACCAACAGGCCTCGGCGTGTCAATCTCAGGTGGGTTTCCGTTTCCTCAAGCAACTGCATGTCCAAGAACCGCCGAACGGACTCACCCGCCAGTTGCTCCACTGTATATCCGGTGTCTTGCTGAAATCTCGTCAGCGCAACTCCTTCCAAACGCCGCAGACCAAAGACCAGCCGCTCGCGTGCGAGCATCTCGTCATCCAGTAACTCGCTCTCCTGAACTGGATTCCGCCCCTCGCTCAGATAGCGCAGGTAAGTCGATGTACTGCGGTGATTGGACTCTCTGCGCCCATTGATAAACCGGGCTGCACCGGGCCCAGCAGCAAAGTACTCGCCGCCGGTCCAATACACTTCATTGTGCCGGCATCGGTAACCTGGACGCGCAAAACTGGAAACTTCGTAATGCTGCCAACCTGCTGCCCCTAATGTATCAATGGCACGCTCATACAACTGTCCTCCAGCTTCCTCCTCGATGGGAATTAAATTCCCTTTCCGGCGACGGTTCCAGAATTGCGTGCCACGTTCGAAAGTCAGGCTATAGGTCGACAAATGATCTGGCCCCAACGCGATTGCCTCGGACAGGTCTCGCGTCCATTCAACCAGCGTTTCCCCCGGCACCCCAAAGATCAAATCGATCGAAACGGATGAAATATGATGTCTGGCTGTATCAAAAGCATGTCGAACCTCACGGCTGCGATGATCGCGTTCCAATAAGGCCAATTTTCGATCCTGAAACGACTGTACTCCCAGGCTGATACGGGTAACGCCATAGGCAGCCAGGATTTCTGCCTTTTCCTGACTCAGATCAACCGGGTTCGCCTCAACCGTCCATTCATAACCACTTGCAGTCGGAAACCAATACTTGACGATCTCCAGCAAGCGAACCAGCGATGGGGGTTCCAGATGCGTTGGCGTACCGCCACCAATAAACAGCGTGTCTACTTCCCGCGGCGTGGCCAGTTCGGACAACTCTCGGGCCAGCGCTTCAAGAAATGCTTCGGTCAAATCGTCGCGCCCTGCGACAACCGAAAAATTGCAGTAACCACATCGATGCCGGCAAAACGGCACATGCACGTACGCGGCGCGCGGACTCAAGATCGGGACTCCTTTCGTCACTTCACTGACGACCAATCAAGTCCAGAGAAAAAGCCTGCCCCCCAGCATGTCGGGAAGCGATTTCTCGACATATCGACGGATCTGATGGATATTGTAGCGCGTGCTGAAGTGCGCAACGATGACGCGTTCATTCTGGAAAAGGTCACGCCGTTCCACGTAATCCTCCAGGTGCATATGTCCGTATTTGTGGATCTTTTCCTTAACGTGACCAGGGGCCACAAATGTCATTTCGGAAATCAGAACCTCAGCTCGATACATATCGGGGTTCATGTCGAGTCCCTGCGGCGTACTATCGCCAAGGTAAGCCAGCCGGGGAATGCGGCTCTCTTCTGAAACTTCACGCCCGGACTGTCTGATATCGCGAATCTGGTCACCCGTCAAACTTTGGTACTCTGGCTTCAACTTCTTGCGACGTTCCCAAACAACGTATCCCAGAGCAGGCACTGTGTGACGTGTCAAACAGGCAGTGACGACCCATTCTCGTGACAATACGATTTCGTCACCAGGCTTGACCGCTACCAGTTCACAAGGCATTCGTCCCCGATCGAGCTTGCTGAACGACCGCAGCATCTGCCGCACCGGATCCACAGCGTGTTCGGGAAGATAAATCGTCGGCGGCTCCATCTTCATCATCCGTCGACGGGCCACATAAACCGGCAAAGCCGCCACGTGGTCCAAATGCGTATGTGAAATGAACCACGTAGGCGTTCCCATGAATTCCCAGGGATGCGCCCCCAGGTCAAACCCGATCTTCAGTTCAGGGATGCGCCAGAAACTCTGCACCGCGGCCCTCGAGAACCCCTCGATAGTCAGGTCATTGTGAACGAGTTGGCGAAAAGAAACGTTCTTGATCATCGCTGCCGGTCGTGAATACGTGTCTCGAAAAAACGCGTGGTTATGGAATTACCTGCCGTCCCGAATATGCGCTCAGATGGCGGTGCTGCAAAAGTGACACACCCGCTTTAGCAGCTTTCTATCGCTATCGATTGCCACCCGCAGAAGATCCTGTTCCAGGAGTCCGGCAACGCGACACGACACACACTCTGAACCAGTTTATCCGCCACTGCCGATTCTCCCAATGGCCCGTCGCAAAGGATAGCAGTGCTTATCCAGATGCCTACGAAATGGTCGAAAAACACTCCATTACAGGAAACGCGCTGGCAGGCCGACTCGATCAAACAACACTATTGCCGTCGCCCGAAGCGAACTTCCTGGCCTCTGGACTACCCCAGACCGGTCGAGTCACGGACGCGTGACACCCCGGTCTCAATCCAGCATGCTCTAGTCCCTGTCGGATAACTGTTGTAGTGCCTGGTCTAACGAGACCACATCAGCAAACCTGGATTGGATGTCGTGTAATGTAAAGACATGACAAACGGCGGAACGATCACCCACGCAATCAGACACGACAACTGGGCGAAAGCGATTGCCTTTGGCATCTGTGGCAGTCGCACGAATACACGCACTTGTACTGCATCCGGTAATTAACAGCGTATCGACCTTTCGCTCAATCAGATAAGGCGCAAGGTGTGTGCCAAAGAACGCACTCGCGTTCTCCTTGTAGATCAACAAATCGCTTGGCTCTGGAGCAACCCGCTGGTCAATTTCACAAGCCCGGGCGTCCCAGGCTCGAAAAGTTGTTGACCTGTCAGCGGCAGACTTGAATGGTTGATCTCCCGTCTCAGGCCGATACGG
>CAZITS010000556.1:0-4463 GCA_964542185.1 uncultured Pirellulaceae bacterium | reverse complement strand
CTTCCCACTGACGAATCTGGCTTGCCAGTTCGGAGTTCTCATTCTCTTCAACAACCTTGGAAATCTCAAATTCCCAACGCGTAGTTTCCGTAATCAAAGGATCGAGTTTCACCGGCAGGTCCAGGAGTTTGGCCAGGCGTCGCGTGACAGCTTCGATGCTGGCCGGGTTGGTGACATTCAGATAGCCAGGGATTTCTGCGACCAGAGATCCCATTTCTAATCCGACGCGAGGTGCTTGTGACATGAGGTATGTGGTAAACGAACCTGGGCCTTCATAGCCACTGCGTCGCATTCCGTAGGATTCCATTTCCGCCAGCACTTGTTCGTTTGAAGCCGTGATATAGAGCCGCGGTTCACGGGTGTGTGGGACGGTGCCACCGAATGAACCGACAAACAAGATGCGAGAGATGCCGGTTTCTGATGCCAGTTTGAAAATGCACTCTCCAAAGGTTTCCCATTGCATGTTGGGTTCACGACCGACAAACAGGGCGAGATTGGAAGGCTCGTGGCCGTAGAAGATGTTGGTTGGCATTTCGATCTTTTTGACCAGTCCCTCTTCGATCTCAATGTGGGGGCGCGTACGGACCGCGACTTCCATGTCTCCGGGAACATGGTAGACGTAGAAGGGGTCCCCACTGATCCGAGCGAAAGGCTGGGCATCGAGTTGTTTACGAAGACGTTCTACCGTACCGGTAGAAGCGTCGCCGCCGTCCATCCAGCCATAAAATGCCAGTACGAGTGTGCCCGATTCGAGCCGGATGGGGTTGTCGATTTGGAGGAGATCGTCAGCCGGAGTGCGCATGGAAGTAGTATAAGAGTTTTGCAGTGTTTCACGAAATGCGGCGTTACACAAAATGCGGTGTTTCACATAATGCGGTGTTTCACATAATGCGGTGTTTCACATAATGCGGCCTGTGACGAAGGCCAGCCCAGGTCGACGAGTCTGGCGGTCGGCGTGACTTCCTGACGCTGGACGTATAAGATTGATAAGCGCAGCGGCGGCCAGCTGACGAGCTGGCATACGGCGCAGAAAAGCGAAGTGTCCAATAGGGTTTGGCTCTGCCACGAAACGTTCGGTGCCACGAAACGTTCGGTGGGTTTACGGAGCACTCGACTGAAGGGTGACAACAGTGGGGAGTGGAAATATGAAAAGAACGCATCTTGGAATCGTTGTGGTGCTTGTCGCGGGATTTTTCCTGGGGCCGGCGCGCGGAGGTCAGGGAGATGATGCTGCACGTCTTCAGCAAATCGCAGCTCGCGGAATTGGCTTTTTGCGGAGTCGTGGCCAAGGCGCGGACGGTTCTTTCAGTGGCGCGTTAGGTCCCGCCGTGACGGCCCTGACGACGACCGCCCTGTTGCAACACGGTGTCAATCCGCAGGATACAACCGTGTCACGTGCACTCCGCTACCTGGAGGAATTTGTCCAGCCAGATGGCGGCATCTACCAATCCGGGACCTACTACAAGAATTATGAAACGTCGTTGGCGCTGATCTGTTTTCAGGCGGCAAACAAAGATGGTCGCTATAAGAAACTGGTCGCCGACGCGGAGAAGTTTTTGAAAGATTTACAGTGGGATCAAGGAGAGGGGAAGGACAAGAGTGATTTTGCGTTTGGTGGCCAGGGATACGGCAAGAATAAGCGCGCGGACCTCTCCAATACATCGTTTTTCGTGGAAGCATTGGTGGCTGCAGGTAACAAGTCCAATAGTGATGCGATTCAGCGGGCACTGGTGTTCATTGCACGTTGCCAGAACCATGAAAGCGCGGCGAACACGACTCCATTTGCCGCCAAGAATCCGGATGGTGGGTTTTACTACACACCCGATTCGGGTGGATATAGTCAGGCCGGCAAGACACCGGATGGCGGGTTGCGAAGTTACGGGTCGATGACATATGCAGGGCTCAAGAGCATGATTTACGCGGGTGTTGGGCCAGACGATCCACGTGTGACAGCTGCTGTAGAATGGTTGCGCCGTCACTATGACTTGAAAACAAATCCAGGTATGGGTACGTCAGGACTTTTTTACTACTACCACACCTTTGCCAAGGCATTAGATGCGTTAGGTCAGGAAGTCTTCGTTGATGAATCTGGAAAACGTCATCATTGGCGCAAGGAACTTGTGGCGGAGCTTGCCCGCCGCCAACTGCAGGATGGGTCCTGGCTGAATTCCAACCAACGGTGGTATGAGGCGGATGCGAATTTGGTGACGGCTTACGCATTGCTGGCACTTCATTACTGCCGTCCGGCCAGTGAATGATCGACAGGCAGTGGTGCTGCGGCTGAATGTGTTTCAGCGGTGTTGTCTGGCCGCGGCCTTGGATCATCACCCACAGTGAATAATACGCGTCTTGGACGACTCGAAACCAAATGCTGACAAAGTGCCGTTAGCTGGCCAGGTGCGTCAAGGCATGCGGTCGGTTGTGGCGGCGCAATTGGCATCGCAGCTGGTCTCTTTCGTCGTGCTGGCGGTGCTCTTTCGGCAGCTGGGGCCGGGTCCCTTTGGGCTTCTTGGGATGGTCATGCCGCTGTTGTTGCTGGCACGCATGCTGGGTGGATTGAGTTTGCAAGTGGCGAGTGTGCAGCGCCCGGACTTGTCGGCCGAAGAGAGCTCCTGGCTGTTCTGGACGCAGGTTGTACTTGGTGGGTTGGTCGCGGTTGGTTTTGCCTTGAGTGGCCATCTTCTTGCGTGGGCGTTTTCTTCCGCCGACCTGATCGTCTTGTGTTATGCCCTGTCGGCGACTCTTTTGATCCATGCCATGGGTGCCCAGCATTTGGCACTCCTGGAACGCGAGATGGCTGTTGGCCAGGTGGCCAAGTATCGGTTTGTGGCATTGTTTGCCGGCGGTAGTGCAGCGGTCCTGGCGGCATGGCGGCAATACGATATATGGGCGTTGGTTGTTCAGCAATACGTCGAGTTGTCGATGCTTGCTGCGTTGGCCTGGTGGAACCATCCGTTTCGCCCGTCCTGGCCAAGGAAGATCGCCTCCAGCCGTGCTCTCGTATTGTTTGGAAGTGGGTACTCGCTGAGCGGCCTCTTGTTTTTCCTGGCGTGGAATCTCGACAAGATCGTGTTGGCGGTGATGTTGGGAGCGGTCCCCGGAGGCCAACGCGTATTGGGTATTTACACCCAGACATTCAATCTGATGATGCGTCCTGTGTACCTGGTGACGATGCCTGTCACCAGCGTGATGTTGCCAGCGTTGTCTCGCGCGTCACGGCGGTCCGGAGAATTTGCTGACCTGGTGGTCTGTTTTTATCGATTGGTGGCGATCGTACTATTTCCCTGTGGTGTCGGACTAGCACTCGTTGCGGACGACGTGATGGGGCTCCTCGGTGGAAGCCAATGGATGGCAGGTGGGACCATCCTCAGTCTGTTTGCTCCGGCCATTCTGGCGTTGGGTTGGATCAATATCGCTGGGAGTGTACTGGCGGCTGCGGCGCGCACTCGGCATTTGTGTTGGTGCGCGTTCGTGGTCCTGGTGATTATGGTGCAGAGCTATTTCGCGGGTGGTTTGCTCGGAAAACGGTTTGGTACTTTCCCGGACGGACCGGCAATAGGGATGGCTGCCGCGTTTAGCCTGGTGTTGTTGTTGGTTCTCTGTGTTCCGTACACACGATTCGTATTGGGGAGCAGCGGTGCGCCATTTCGACAGCTGTGGCGTGGAATCCGGGGTTCGCTACTGGCGACTCTGGTGATGGGCTTCGTTGTATGGGCAATTCGTGGAATACTGCCGGAGACCATGATCCTGCATCTGCGGCTGGTCTTGCTGGTCTTGTCCGGTGTTGTGGTGTACGGCTTCATTGCCCGTCGGGAAGTGCGTTGGGCATACGAGTTTTTCGGTTTTTCTCGCGACAGTTCAGGTCCACTCATCCAGTGAGTGGGAATACCCGGCTCGCTGGAACGTTGATTGGCGGCGATTGTATGCCAGCGGCGCGCAACAGCACCTGGAATGCGTTACACTAATTTTGCAATGAAGCGAAAGCACAACGGAGTCCAGCGTGGGCGGCTGGTTGCTGACAGTAGTTGTTGATCGGACCACCTGATCAGTCCGTGCAAGCAGACTGACATTATTATGCCAAGGAGTAAGACTGATGCGCCAGAACCGCAGGGCGATGTGGGGCTTGGGACTGTTGTTGATGGCCGGGCTGGCGAGTTGGGCCAGTGGTTGGTTTGTGCCGACGGAATCAAAGATCTACAAATTGGCCCCTGGCGTATACTTTCGTAAAGCGCAAACGGAACCGGAATTTACTGGCTGTAACCAGGGGTGGGTTGTCTTTCGTGATTTCGTGCTGGTGATTGACGCGAATTTCCCGGACCAGGCAACCAACGTGATTGCGGAGATTCGAAAGATCACCGACAAGCCGATTCGCTACATCTTCGACACGCATTACCACGGAGACCATGCCGACGGAAATATGCGATATACCGAACAGGGAGCCATCGCGGTTGCTTCTGAACGCA
>CAZITS010000555.1:0-4466 GCA_964542185.1 uncultured Pirellulaceae bacterium | reverse complement strand
GGCGACAATCTTAGCTTGCAGACCAGCACCCCCCGTTGCTCTCCCTTGTCGAACGAAGGCAAATGCACGTTCTTGTGCTGGACGATCGGAAACCTGGAAAGTACGGCATTGCCATATCGCCCCCCCTGGTAATCGATATTCTTCTCAAACACGACGTGCATCTTCGTCAAACGGGCCAGTTCGGCCGGTTGTTTGACATGCCCGCTGCGCCGCACCTGGTCATCGACTTCCTGCAGCGCTACCACGTCAGGAGAAACAGACCGGATGACCTTGGCAATCCGTGCCAAATCCAATTTGCCATCCACACCTTCGCCATGATGGATGTTGTAAGAAAGAACGCGGACTCGAAACGGCTCAGCGGCAACGACCGCTGATGTCCCGAACGCAACAACAAAGAGCAAAGCGTTTAATCGTCGTACCATGATGGCTCACAAATTCGCGCGGGTCTCAAATTCAAGGGACAGGCACCAAAGTGCCACAACACAAAGCCATGATAACGAAAAGCCCACAACCAATAGTGGCCAAAAGCCTGCATTGATGGTAGACAACCTGTTTCGCGGTATAATGTTCGGGATTCTCACTTGCCTTGTTCCCTTGTGGACCAGATGACGATGCAACCCAATACGCTGCCTGTCTCGCTGCTAACCGCGCTGACCACGTTTGCAACCATCCTGGCTGGCCAGGCAGCTGAGCCGCAGCCGCCGCAGGATTTTCAAGCGATTTTCAACGGAAAAGACCTCACTGGATGGCATGGATTGAACCCCCATCGCGCCGCAAATCTGACCGGTGAAAAACGCAAGGCCAATCTCGCCCAGCAGCGCGCCGAATTCGCTACGCATTGGTCGGTAGAAAATGGCGAACTCGTCAACGACGGACACGGACCGTATGCGACCACCGATGACGACTTTGGTGACATCGAATTGCAACTGCAATACAAGACCGTTCCCAAAGCGGACAGTGGCATTTACTTGCGGGGGACACCACAGGTCCAGATCTGGGACTGGAACCAGGTCTTCAATCCTGACAATCCCACACGACGGCCCCACTTGGGATCAGGGGGGCTGTTTAACAACACTCCCGGTACACTCGGCCGTGACCCCTTCATGCGGGCCGACAAACCGTTCGGAAAATGGAACCAGGTTCGCATCCGCCAAATCGGTGCCCGCACTTGGGTCTGGCTCAACGACCGAGCCACCGTGGAAGGGGCAATCATGGAAAACTACTGGAACCGTGACCAGCCGTTACCCACGACCGGTCCGCTCATGCTGCAAACCCATGGCGGCGAAATTCGCTGGCGTCATATTTACGTGCGCAAGATTGGTACCAAGGAAGCCGGCCGGTTCGTCCAGGCCCGGCCTCTACTTCCCAACCCCACTCATTACGATGTCCCCTACGGTATCCACCCGAAACAACTGCTGCATTTCTGGAGAGCTGATGTCGACCGCCCCACTCCCGTGGTCTTCTTCGTCCACGGCGGGTCCTGGCTTGGCAATGGTCGTATGAGCGGACTGACGCGCATGCTCCCACAACTGCTAGCGGCCGGTCTCTCGGTCGTCTCCGTCGAATATCGGTTTCTTCCGGAAGCATCTGCGGATGGTGTGGTTCCGCCAGTCAAAGGACCGCTTGGCGACGCCGCGCGGGCTCTGCAGTTCGTGCGTAGCAAGGCCACCGAGTGGAACATCGACCCGCACCGCATTGGGGCAGCAGGGGGATCGGCGGGGGCGTGCACGAGTCTCTGGCTCGCGTTTCACCCTGACATGTCCGATCCAGATAGCGTAGATCCGATCGCGCGTCAGTCGACGCGATTGTGGTGCGCCGCCGTTCACGGAGCGCAAACCACGCTCGACCCGGCACAAATGAAAGCCTGGACTCCGAACAGTCGCTACGGAGGGCATGCCTTTGGATTCAAACCTGACAAGGCCAGGAACCTCTCTCAATTCGACGTCTTTCTTTCCCAACGCCATTCCATTGGCCCCTGGATCGCTGAATATTCCCCCTACGCGCTGGTGACCGCTGACGATCCCCCGGTGCACCTCACTTACAATGCCGCACCGGCGGTTGGCCAACCACAAAAAGACCCCACGCATACCGCGAATTTTGGCGTCAAGTTACAGGAACACTGCCAGCGCCTTGGAGTTGACTGCGAATTGGTTTACCCAGGTGCCCCCACTGTGACCCACAAGACAACCGTGGCCTATCTGATCGAAAAACTAAACAGCAATCCAACCGATTAAGCAGCACCTGGAAAACCAATCACGTGACAACCTGCAGACGACTCCCACTCTTGCTCGCCGCCACCAGCTATCTCTGGTGCCTCTCCCCGTTCGCAATCGCGGAGGATGCAGACAAACCAGCCATGCGTGTCCGCTCCACTGCAACCGGAGTGCGATTTGGCCTGTTTGGCAAAAAACCAACCACACCCGCGCCCACGCTGTTTGTCTTCGCGGCTGCGATCGCCGACATGGATCGCCAGCGGATCTACTCCGGAGCAGGCGAACACCTGGCGCGCGACGGCTGGCTCTACGTGACTCTCGACCCACCCTGCCATGGTCACAGTCGACTCCCGGAGGAACCGGCAAACCTGAGGGGTTGGGCGCACCGCGTCAAACAGGGACACGATTTGATCGGGCCGTTTGTAAAACGTTGCCGACAGGTACTCGATTTCCTCATCACGGAAGGCTACAGCGACTCTGCCCGCCTGGCGGCCTGTGGCACTTCTCGAGGTGGATTCTGTGCGTTTCACTTTGCCGCGACGGAACCAAGAATCCGAGTTGTCACAGCGATCTCCCCTGTGACCAACCTGTTGGCGCTGCGTGAATTCAAAGGAGTCGAGCCGCGTCTCGTACAAGATCTCAACGTCGCCAACCTGGCACAGAAGCTGGGAACACGGCCGCTGTGGCTGAGTATCGGCGACAAGGACGAGCGCGTCAGCACGGCCGACTGCACGAACACCGCCCGGCAGTTGAAAGGGACCGCGCTGCGACGGCAAGCGGGCAAACAGGCAACGCCAGTCGAAATCGTCATTGCTCCCGTTGATGGTCACCGCGCGATCCCGCATGCCTACAAGCTGGCCGCGCAATTCATCCAGCAGCAGATGTTGCGGGACAAGAACTTCCGCAACCCGTCGCCCTGACGAAGAGCAGGGCCCCAGGGCGCAGCGACGTTGCCGCTATCTAAGTGGCTTCCCTCTTGTCACGAACCGGACTTTGACGGTTTGCCCACGTGTTTTCCCGGGATCACAGAAAAACGAAATCGGGTTCTTGCCACTGGCGATCGTCGGCACCCTGCCGCGTGGACGCACTTCAGCCTTGGTAAAACCATTCGGGTCGAATACCCGCACTACATCGCCTTCGGTGTACTCCAGGTACCAGCCAGGCTGCAGTGTCACCGGAAAAACAATGGTCTCTCCCCGCACTGTCACCCCCGGGTTGACCACCGGAAGTGGCGTTTCCCGTAGTGCCTCGACCCGCCCAAAACCAGCCGCAACAGTTTCGCCAGGTGGCAGATTCGTGAGAAACACATAAACCCGGTCTACCGCCTCATAATCCATGATGCCCAGGGCCCAGTAGTTGCTGAAAGGAAACTGGAAGTCATAGATCTCACCGCCCGCCGATTCATACATTTGTACATATTTCCATCCGCTGAAATCCAAGCGAGTGTAATAGTCGCGTGCAGACCGTCTGCCCGACTCCAAAGTGAAATGCAGGTAGGCGCCCGAACCATCACCCAGAACCCACGCGCCCAGAGCCCGGTGTCCTGCCAGTTTGAGTTTTTTACCAAGCACCACCTCGGCACAGGCCCATCCCTGGAGTTGTTTCCCCTTGTTTGCAGCGGTGACCCGGAACGCTTTGCCACCGCCTGGTGCTGGCTCAGCCCCTGTCTGCAGTTGCAGCTCCATACCTGCAGCGGCGCGCGGCCCCCACATCGGCCCTGCACCTGTAGTGGCAAGCTGCAACGGTCCTGGCTCCAGCAACGCGATGTTCTGCGAATCTCCGTATTCGGCCAATTGTGGCATCGGTTCAATCGCGACGCGCAACGGCTGCGCAGAATCCGGGTTGTGGAAAGTCCAGGTGTTTTGGACGCCATCGGTAGCGGCCACGTAGTAGTCAGGGGCGTAGGTGACTGGGCGAACCTGCCACTGCTGGGCACCTGTGTTTTCCAGAACGAACTCGCGATTGGGTTGCTTGAGCTGATCGCGAACCGATTGTGGAAAGTAGCCTGCAACCTTCAATTTCTCCCACTGGCGGATCAGGGCGAAGATTTCACCAGTCCGACCATTGCCATCCAAGCGCGCCTTGTCCGTGGAAAGACTAATGGGTGCTTCATAAGCCAATGCCTTCGACCAGGCGTACGCCATCTCCCGAGGCCGCGTCGCGGGTCCCGTCACGTTCTGGGTGAAATAACCCAGCCAGCCCAGGTCGATCGGTTGCAAATCCTCCCTGAGATGGGCGGCCTCCGCCAGGCCC
>CAZITS010000554.1:0-4467 GCA_964542185.1 uncultured Pirellulaceae bacterium | reverse complement strand
CTGATTACAGGGTGTAACAGCGCGTTTCACAGACAACAGCCTGGGCATGCTACGGGTAGCAAACGCCGGAGATGTCCAACCACAATTGAGCTATTGTTTTGCCAATCCACAGGAGCTCACACGATACACGGCCAATCCCAGGGACACCCAGCCCGCGCCACAACGAACACCATAAATCGGAACATTTGTCGGGAATTTCCTGGAACCCGCGGCCGCAAATTGTCGCACGCCAGGTCGAGTCTGTCCAGCAATCCCCAAGACACGCGAACGCAGAACAATTGGGCAAGCTATGTTTCAAGGCGCACCCCAGCGTTCATTCGAACTCGATGCGGAAGCACCCAACCATGCTGCCACCCTACAATCGGTTTGTCCCCTATATTGCGAACCTGCTGCTCGCAGCTGTAGAGCTGGCAACGGCGCAGTCCTGCCAGAGCGACGCACACGCTTCAATCACTTCAGTTCGCTTACAGAAGCATGTCGAAATACTCGCCGACGACAGTTTTGAGGGGCGCGAAGCGGGAACTCGGGGTGGACGTGCGGCCGCGGGCTATCTGGTGCAGTGCCTGCAGCAATGGGGACTTACTCCCGCCGGAGAAAACGAGAGCTATTTCCAGACCTTCGACCACGGCTTTCGCAATGTGTTGGCAGAGATCAAAGCAAACAACTCACTCCAAGCGAATGGAACGATCGTTGTCTGTGGGCACTATGAC
This sequence comes from uncultured Pirellulaceae bacterium, assembly GCA_964542185.1. Taxonomy (GTDB): domain Bacteria; phylum Planctomycetota; class Planctomycetia; order Pirellulales; family Pirellulaceae; genus UBA9264. The sequence goes on along the minus strand of CAZITS010000554.1, from coordinate 3,757 downwards.
CATGTTGGTTCAGGTAACCGCACCAACAGCTATGGCCCGATCGGGCTGATTCACAACGGGGCAGATGACAACGCCAGCGGAGTCGCCGCCTTGCTGGAACTAGCCCGCTGCCTGGTGCGACTCCAGTCAAGTCTCAAAAAAAATGTGCTGTTTATTTTCTGGGATGGTGAAGAACGTGGTTTACTCGGATCCAGATACTGGCTGGAACACCCAACAGTTCCGCTCGATCAGGTCGATCTAGTAATCAACGCCGATATGATTGGGCGGCTACGCCAGAAACGCCTCGAAGTCCTGGGAACGCGTAGTGCCTTCCATTTACGCCAACTCGTAAGTCGTCAAAATCTCGACTCACAGTTAAAAATCGATTTCATCTGGAAACTCACTGCCAACAGCGACCACTACCCGTTTATTGAACACGGCATTCCCGCCATGATGTTCCATACCGGCGTGCACGAAGATTACCACCGCCCCACGGATGAGTCACACTTACTGAATCTCGCAGGACTGAAACAAATTACGTGTCTGCTGCGTCGTGTCGTATGGCAAGCCTGTCAGCAAGAGTCCGGCTTTCGTTACCGCGACGCATGGCAAGGAGAAACGGATACAAATCGCCAGGCGATAGAAGCCCAATCAGGCGTCCCGTCACCTCGACTCGGTGTGCAATGGGATACGGATGATACGTCGTCCGGGCTGCGGCTGATTTCCGTAACCAGGGACTTGCCAGCTGCGCGGGCCGGGCTCCAATCCCGAGATTTGATTGTCGCTCTGAACGGACGACAAATCACTGACTCCAGACATTTCCAGAATTCTATCTTGACCCACACGGCTCCCGTTGTGTTATCAGTACAGCGCCCATTGGGTCCAGAAGTCCGTGAGATGACCATCGCACTCAACGGTAAACCGCAGCCGTTCGGCATCACCTGGCGGGAAGATCCAGCCGAGCCCGGTGTGGCGATAGTGACACGCGTCGGGAAAGGTTCCAGAGCCTCGGCGGCCGGCCTGCGTGTGGCCGACCGCCTGTATGAAGTATCCGGTAATCAGTGGCATTCCGGGAAACAACTGTCCCGCTGGCTGAACCACCTGCCGACTCCCCTGCCCTTGCTCGTGGAACGCAACGGGTGCCTGGAAGTCATTGTGCTCAAAGACACGCCTACTCCGGCGAGTTTTCTCGCGCCACAACACAACCTGAAATAAACCAGCCTTGTTCGTCGCTGCGAATGAAAGCGCCCGACAAACCCAAGTACTGTTGCACCCACTTGAACTCAGGCATCGTTTCGCCATCCACTTGCTGCTCTCTCAACATCTCTTCGTCTTCCGGTCCCAGTAACTGGTTGAGGACACCACCCAGCATCGACTGCGATTCGGGCATCTTCCCTACACGCAACAGCTCGTAGGACACTCGGCAGACCTGGTCAATCCGTGTGAAAAATCGGAAGCTGTCATCCCCTGCCCCTAAAGCCCGTAGTGCGGCAGACATCTTCTTGAACTCAGCATCCTCTGACAAGGAAGGCATTCCGACACGCGGCTTAAGCACGTCTTTGATCAAATCAACATGATTGGAAACCAGCAAATTGCCGTGGGCTACCGTAATTGCCGAATTCGGTAACATGGCACCCTGGTCTTCTCCTGATTCGTCAAAATCTTCTTCCGCGTCAAAATCACCAAGTCCATCGATGTCCAACTCGTCAACTTCTACTTCTTTCTGTTCCTTGAGTATTTCCCAGACAGTGTGCCCCGAAATGCTATGTTCCGTCGCATCCGGATCGCTACGCATGGCCCGATCAATCGCCTGGCGAACCGCTTCTTCATTTGTTAGTTCAATCGCGAACAAAAATCGTTCACTCTCAGGTCCAATCGGAGGCCTGTTGTCATTGAAAGATGTTGCACGGTTTCCGAGGTGGGAAATCACGTCCCGACGAATGTCTACCATGGGCCCGCGAGGATCGTCGCGGATTCCATCCAGAATATCATCGAAGATCTTGTCACCGGCAATTTCGTTGACCAGTGGTTTGAACGCGTAAAACGCCTTCTTCACATTCCAGCTGAAGCTGGTATACCCCGACGCATTACCAGGCACCCATGCCTGGGGAATCAGTTCACCCTGGTTCGGGAAATCCAGCAGCTTTGCAGCTGCGTGATATTTTTCACCACTCTCTGTCTCAGCCGCCGGGGCATAAACATAGGTTTGGTGTAATACTTCATGTTCTGCGGTCACCAGCGCCAGCTGGCCCCCAATCGCCTTGATTGCGTCGAATCCCTGGTGCTTGAGCACCTTCATCATGTCGACACCCTGAATCGGGGGGTTTCCCTGTGACGCCCGAACCACGGTGACGTAACGGAAAGGATCAACGAACCACCGGATTCTTGCTCGCTGGTCATCCATCGATTTACAGGCCGTCTGTACGGTCTGGTAGGCGACAAGTTGCGCAAGTGATTTGGTCTCGGATCCCTGCATGCGCCCAATGATTTTCGTCAGAACTTCTACATGATCTGCAGCCACCAGCTGGTCATTGTGAAGGAAGAACAAAATCTCGGTCGCCTGCTTGTTCTTTTCGGTTCCTGGCAACGTAAAGTGGGAAACCGCGATTCCCTGTATCGCACTCGTCGACTGTGCTGCTCCCTGTTCTACAAGTCGTTGCTCAACCTTGCGTAACAGCGTCTCTGCCTCTTCTCGATGTCCGGTGATGTCTGCGATCATGACAATCGCATGTTGCGTCACATCTCCATCGGGCTGAACCGAAGCCAGGCAGACTTCCCCTTCAAAAGTATTTTGCAGCTCGACCAGCGTAAAATTGGCAGGAAGGCCAACTTCGCCAAACTGGCTTTGCAACTGAGCTTGTATATCTCTCAGGAAGGGCCGCATTTGCGGGTGTGAGAGAAGCTGGCCAAATTGGGTTTTTTGCCATCCTTTGACCAGCGCATCTGGATTCGGAATAGACACAAATCCAACCGTGTCTTCTGGCAGCAACTCAGCAGCCGGCCGCACTGCATATCCAACGTTTGTTGTCGCCAGCAGGGCAACGGATAAGAAAAGAAGCATGCGTCGCAACACGACGTTTCTCCTGATATTTCCATTTTGGGGGTGTGAGGATACGGACTTCTATCGGCAAGGTTCAGCGGCTGCATGGACCTTGTCTTGCGCGGCCTCCACAGGTTACCTGGGCCTTACAGGACGAATGATCGATACGAGCGTTTGAGAAAATATGCCGGTCAGGAAAGATCTATCGAGTATTTCCGGCTCTCACGAACGCCGCGGCGTCAGGTTCAACTCACAGAGGTGTGCTAGACGGCAAAAAATAGAAAGTCAATAATCGCAAACATGCGTTCCCGACACCTGGATAGCCTGACGCACGATGCCGTTCACGGCTATCTTCCGTTTACCGCCGCCGAAGAAAATTCGGACGAAATCGCAGAGCGGGATCTCGTCGACCACCCGTGGGTGCAACGGTTGCGCCATATCCGGCAACTGCAAACCGCATGGTGGGTGTTCCCTACAGCGGAGCACACGCGATTCCAACATGTATTAGGCGCGATGCACTTGGCGGGCCGCGCCGCAGAAGCACTGTATCCAAGCCTTCGCGAGGTTTATCCCGACACTCCGAGTTGTGCCTATGTGACCTCTTTATTGCGAATGGCAGCATTGCTGCATGACGTCGGACACGGCCCCTTCGGTCATTTCTTCGACGAACACTTTCTACGGCAATACGGTCTCACTCACGAAACTCTAGGTGCGCAGATCATCGTAGAGGAGCTGGGA
>CAZITS010000553.1:0-4478 GCA_964542185.1 uncultured Pirellulaceae bacterium | reverse complement strand
CCTGATAAGTTGCAGGGGGAAGGGCTGGCTGCACATCAAGAGGAGAGGAATTATGTACCGGATGCTGGCGATGTGCCTGGTCGGAGCTGGAGGATGGTTGCTGGCAGCGAGCGCGGGCGCAGCGGATGCCCCCTCGGCAGACTACATCTTTCCTGCCGGCGGCCAGCGTGGCACAACGGTTTCCTTTCACGTTGGGGCGCATTTCCTGCATGGCGGCAGCCCTTTTGAAATGTTAGGTCCGGGGGTCGAGGCCACTCCACGAATTGAACGTACCAGGACGACGTGGTTTGAAGGGCCTCTCATTGTCAAGCCAGCGTCACAAGGCGCCGAGGTCTATCCCAAGGACCACATGGGGCAAGTCAAGATTGCTGCGGATGCAGCACTGGGATCGAGGCCCTGGCGGCTGTGGACCTCCCAAGGCGCGGTCGGCGGCCGGTTTTTCGTAATCGGTGATCTCCCTGAAATCGTGGAAGATGAGATCGACGGGCGTCCCATCCCGACTCGGGTCGATTTGCCGGTGACGATTAACGGCCGGATTTTTCCGCGTGAGGATATTGATGTATGGGAATTTCACGCCCAGGCTGGCCAATCGGTGACCTGCGCGGTGGTAGCATCTCGGATTGGGTCACCACTCGATTCTCGACTGCAACTGTATGATCCCCAGGGAAGTCTGTTGGCAGAGAATACCGACTACTTCGGGACCGATTCACTGCTGCGTTTTCGGGCGCCCGTAGAGGGGACCTATCGACTCCATATTCATGATGTCAATTACCGCGGCCTGCAGCCTTTTATTTACCGCCTCACTGTTACGACCGGGCCATTTGTAGATCATGTTTACCCTTTGGGAGGCCGAATGGGCACGGAGGTTGCCTTTGAGTTGGTCGGGCAACAGACTCCGGACAGGGCGGTTGCCGTGATGTTGCCAGGCCCGGGGCCGACCCAGGGAGAGGGGCCGCATGCCCAGCATTTCCCATTGCCAGAATATGCCTCTAACCCGTTGCAGATCGACCTTTCCGAGTTGCCGGAGCATCTGGAGAGTGAGCCCAACGATGCGGAACCCGCCGGTGGTGAAGTGGTTGTGCCAGCTGTATTGAATGGCCGTGTGGACCGACCAGGTGACGTTGATCGCTGGTTGGTGAAAGCCGCGGAAGGCGAAGAATTGGTCGTTGAACTGTGGACGGCGCGATTTGGCTCTCCGATGGATGCCGTGCTGAAGATTCAGGACGCAGAGGGCAAAGAGTTGCTGGCAACAGGCAGTAGCCCACAAAATCCGAGCGAAGTGAATACCCGGTTCAAATTTCCGTCAAGCGGCCATTTTGTGATCGAGATTCGGGATGTGGATACCCAACGCGGTGGGCCGGAGTTTGCTTATCGGCTCAAATTCAGCCGGCCATCTGAGCCTGATTTCAAACTGCGTTTGCCGGGTGATGTGCTGAGCGTATATCGTGGAGCTGAAGTCAAGTTCAAGGTTCCTGTACAGCGGATTGCCGGCTTCAAAGAAGCGATTGAGTTGGCATTTGAAGGATTGCCCGCCGGGCTTGTCGCAGCTCCAACGACGATACCCGAGGGCAAAAACGAAGTTGAGGTCGTGCTGAAAGCAGATGCGAAAGCGAAGATTCGCGACTACCGAATCTCCTTGACCGGTACTGCGATGCGCGACGGAAAAGCGCTGACACGACGAGCACGCATGGCGCCAACCCCGGGGGTCTACAAGCCGGAGAACGTATTGTTGATGGTTTGCATGCCGACACCATTCAAGATCGACGGCGAGGCTTTTCAGACGAACTATGCTGCCCGCGGAACTGTCCATCGGCGGCACTACAAGTTGCGATTGGGTGGTTACCAGGGGCCACTCGAGATTTCATTGGCCGATCGCCAGATTCGGCATCAACAGGGTGTAACGGGGTCCGTGATGCCGCTATCACCCGGTACCACTGAGTTCGATTACTCGATCAACATACCCACTTGGCTCGAGATGAATCGTACAGGGCGCATAGTGGTGATGGCTGTTGGCGAGGTAGAAGACGAGGATGGAGCCAAGCACAAAGTCAGTTATAGTTCTGGTGCGGTGAATGATCAGATTATCATTCTTACCGCACCCTGCCCTTTGAACATCAAGGCCTCCAGGCAGTCGGTGCGTGCGGTGCCAGGTGAGGTTCTCAAGCTGGGCGTCACCATCGCACGTGGCGTTCTGGAGCCGGCGCCTGTGAAGGTAGAAGTGATCCAGGCGGCCCATGTTCGTGGTGTGACCGCGGAGCCGTTGACATTGGCGACCGACCAGACCGCGGGAGAGCTACAGTTGCGTTTGGGAAACCCGCTGGGGCCCTTTAATTTGCCACTAGTAATTCGGGCTACGATGATCCACAACGGTGATCCGGTGATTGCTGAGACGAAGGTCGATTTTGTTCTCGGAGTTGCGCCCTAGCCCGCAGCTTGTTGTTGTGAGTGCCATGCGTCATCCGGTCGGTTCAACCGGGCCACGGGCACTTATTTCTTGGGAGACTTCAAGTTGTATCGGCGGATCTTTCGGTCCAGGGTAGAGCGTTCAATGCCCAGCGTAGTCGCGGAGCGGCTTTTGTTCCACTGGCAAGCTTCCAGCGTTGCCTCGATGTGTTGTCGCTCAACGTCCTCGAGCGACTGGGGTACGTATGGGCTTGCAGGAGCTGGGATTTCACCCGAATCACTAGCCGAAGCGAGTGCAGATAGTTTGAGATCTTGTGGGCCAATGATCTCGTGAGCGGTCAGCAAAACCGCGCGTTCGACTACGTTGCGGAGTTCGCGCACATTGCCAGGCCAGTGATACGTTTGTAGTTGTTTGCTTGCCTCATCTGAGAAGCTGCGCGGTGGTTTCCCGGTTTCCTGATTGAATTGATGAAGGAAGAAATCGGCCAATTCAACGATGTCCCCCGGGCGTTTGCGGAGAGGCGGTACTTCCATCTCCACGACATTCAAACGAAAGTAAAGATCCCGTCGAAAATCACCGTCCGATACGGCTCTTTCGAGGTCGCGATTGGTGGCCGCGATAATCCGCACATCGACCTCCAGGGCCTCGCTACCACCGACGCGTTCAAAAGGGTGGCCTTCGAGGACTCTGAGGAATTTCGCCTGGATGGCCAGACTCATTTCTCCGATCTCATCGAGCATGAGGGTGCCTTCTGAGGCCGCTTCGAATTTACCCGCCTTTCGTTCCGTTGCGCCCGTGAAGGCGCCTTTTTCATGCCCAAACAACTCACTTTCAAGAAGTGTCTCAGACAACGCGGCACAATTGAGACAGACAAATGGTCCGTGTTGGCGGGGGCTGGCGTAGTGCACCGCCCGGGCGACAAGTTCCTTGCCGACGCCGCTTTCACCACGAATCAAAACAGTGGCTCGGCTGGGAGCGGCCTGGGCAATTTGGCTGTGGACGTCATCTAATTGAGGGCTCGAGCCGATGATTTCGACGTTGGCACGCAGCTGTTGACGAAGTTGATTGACTTCATCGCGAGATTGCGAGAGATCTTTGACCAGGCCCGCCTGCCGGCGTAGATTGATCAATGCCTGGGCGACGTTGTCTGCAACTGCAAGCGTAAACTCAAGATCACCTGTACCGGGACTCCGGTTTTCTGTTGTTGAGTAGAGGTGAATCAAGCCAAGGACTTCGCCGTCATGGCGGATCGGCGCACAGATGTCACTGGTAGAGTGAATTTCACCTTTGCTATCAGGTGTTCCGAGAGTTGGGTCGTCGGCGACATTTCTGGCCAAGACCGCCTCTTGTTGGTGCAGTGCCGTTGTTGCCAGAAAGGGAGAGACACGGTGGTACGAGGAACTCGTATCAGCTCGCGATGCGGCAATTTCGAGGTCTTCTATGGTCAGGTTACCTTTGTGGTCTGGAGCGACCAGCAAAAGTGCGCCCGCATCGATCTTCGCGCCAGCGAAGAGGCCATTCAACGCCACCTGTGCGATTTGGGCCGCATCGTTCTGATTGGCAAGCTGAAAGACGAGGCGACAGAGCTCTTCGGCGTCTGCCTCTGCATCGATTGCTCCTCTGTTTTCGGCGATAGGCTGTTGGAATCGAGTTTGATCCTGGCGATGGGTGATGGTGGTCGGTTGATCCGAAGGCAGCAGATTTGAATCGCTGAGGGAAACATAGGTTTCGCCAGTCTCATTTTGTGCGTCCGCAACCTCGCGGGAATCGGCCTTGAATGCATCCTGTGGATCGGTCACGAAGGCGAGTTGACATTGCGCTATGCGAATCACATCGCCAGGTGTCAGCCCGCAGACACCCGAAACCGGATCTCCATTGAGATGGGTTCCGTTGCGACTGCCCAGGTCCCGCAGCTGCCAGCCGTTGCGGGAGTGAAAAACTTCAGCATGATTGCGACTGCAGCTATCGTCTTTAATCACAATCAGATTTGTCGAAGTGCGGCCAATGGTGGCTGTCCGCCCGGGTACCAGGCGAATGAAGTCCGTCCATTTGGATCCGACGCGGATGACAAGGT
>CAZITS010000552.1:0-4483 GCA_964542185.1 uncultured Pirellulaceae bacterium | reverse complement strand
ATGAAGCGGGAACTGAAAAACTTGGAAACCACTCGTCTTCAATTGGAGTCAGCTCGCAAGCAGCTACCTCCACGTTAACGAACTCTCCCCAGTTGGCATCGAGGTGGTATAGACCGGCGGAGTGGCTGTTGCCTGTTGATCGCGTTATTTCCGCCACCAGGCAGGGTGAACCGCACCTGCACCACATACGCAAACGTATTGCACAGGAACAGAAGCATCCACAGACCTTCCGACAGGACCTTCCCAGGGAAGGTCTCAAACACCCATCCCACGACGACCGACCGGGAGTGCGTTCTATGGGGATTTCAGGCTGATTGACCTACGCCGCTGGAAACTCGCTTTTCGTCTGATTGTCATGACACTTGTCGTCTATGGCATTTGGCACACGCTCGCAGATGCCGGGGAGCAATTTGCTACCCACAGGATTCGCTGGACTTCGCTCTCCGTTGGTTGGTTAATCGTCGCAGGCCTGGCCTACCTCGCGGGCATGATTCCCTGCTGGTGGTTCTGGCATCGTGTGCTTCATGCGATGGGTGCACGACCACGGTACCGTGAGACCTTGCCCGCATTTTACATCGGGCATTTAGGGAAATACTTTCCCGGCAAAGCGCTGGTTGTCGTGATTCGTACCGCGTTGATTCGTGGGCCGCGTGTGGACACCCTCGTGGCAACGATCAGCGTCTTTGTTGAAACGCTGACAATGATGGCGGTCGGCGCATTAGTGGCGGCCGGTTTACTGCTCACTACGACGGCTGACGCCTGGTTATTCTGGCTGGCCCTGGCATTGTTTTGCCTGGCGGGCATTCCCACACTGCCACCCGTGTTCCGACAGGTCGTGCGGATCATTAGCGTCCGGCGTGGCTACGAACATGTCGCTCAAGTGGTCAGTGCGTTGAGACTGCCCTTGTTGGCTTCCGGTTGGATCACGATCGCAGGCGGCTGGTTTCTGATGGGACTCAGTTTGTGGGCAGTACTCCAATCCATGGCACCTGCGACGGAACTTTCCCAGACGATACACCTTGCACCTGCTCAAGCCCTGATACTGCTGACGGCTACCGTAGGACTGGCGCTCGTTGCCGGCTTCCTCTCTTTGCTGCCCGGTGGTATCGGTGTGCGCGAGCTGGTTGTTACAACACTCCTGGTACCGGTGTACGGAGAGCTGGCTGCCATTCTTTCTGCCGTGCTGATGCGAATTACCTGGCTGCTGGCGGAATTAATCGCCTCAGTCTTCCTGTATGCCTCTACACGGATGCAAGCCAGAGGCAAAATCTGAACGCGGCTGCCGGTCAGGCTCCAGCTGTCGTCTCGTGAAAACAGTGAACCTTCTCTTTTCCTGGCCCGCCGGATAGACTTTCCCGATATGTTGTTAGGAATGAATCAACGAAGAATCGGTCACCGGAAACCGACTTCCGTATTTCCCTGCAGGGGTCGTTAGATGCCCGTCCCCAGAGAATCAATTTGATGCTGTCGATCGTAATCCCCCTGTTCAACGAAGTCGAAAGTCTGACTGCCCTGCATGCGGAAATCAATGCCGTCGGCCAGCAACACGGTTACGAATTAGAGATCCTGTTCGTCGATGATGGATCCACTGACGGATCCTGGGCACAGATCAAGAAACTCGCCGAGGACGATGGGCGTATCCGCGGTATTCGCTTCCGTCGGAATTTTGGAAAAGCTGCCGCGCTCGCGGCTGGTTTTGCCAGCGCACGCGGCGAAATTGTCTTCACAATGGATGCCGACCTTCAGGATAACCCTCGTGAGATACCTCGGTTTCTCGAAACCCTGGAAACGGACAAGCTGGACGTGATCAGTGGATGGAAACAAGTCCGGCACGACCCTTGGCACAAAGTTCTGCCATCACGCGTCTTCAACTGGATGATTGGAAAGTTAACAGGGGTGCGGCTACACGACCACAACTGTGGTTTCAAATGCTACCGGCGCGAGGTCTTTGAAGAACTGCAACTTTACGGAGAAATGCATCGGTTTCTTCCCGTGCTGGCGGCGTCACGCGGATGGAAGGTCGGAGAAATCACCGTTCACCACCGCAGCAGAGAACACGGACATTCCAAGTACGGTGCTCGACGTTTTATCAAGGGATTTCTTGATTTATTGACTGTCTATCTCCTCACCGGATACGGCCAACGCCCCCAGCACCTGCTCGGTAGTGTCGGGTTGATGTTCTTTCTGTTAGGAGGCATCGGCCTGACTACCCTGGCCGCAGGCTGGGTATTGTCTCGTGTGCCGATGCTGGAGTTGGATCCATGGCATCTCCACCAAAAGGCCGTGTTCTACTATTCGATTGTGGCAGTCCTGCTTGGTGCCCAATGCATGACCGTCGGTTTCCTGGCCGAATTACTGACGTCCTACCATGGCAAGGACGCACGTATTTTCTCGGTCCAGGAGCGACTCGAAAGCGGACTTGTGGGAGAAAGCAGCGGAGAGCACACGAGTACCGACACCACGGCGTCTACAGACCGTCCCGGACCTGCAGTCTGAAACCTCTTCGCTGACAATCAGTTGACTCATGTCTTCCATTCCTCAAGAAGAACTCCGGCGGAGGACTCGCTGGACGTGGTACATGGTGCTGATTCTGACATCGGTCAGTGTCAACGCTGGCCGTGTGTTTGTGATGCAAAGTCGCGACACCTACACCCCCATGCTGAGCGCAAACGATCGCAGTCGCTGGTGCACGGTCCGGTCTCTGGTCGACCATGGCACTTATGCGATCGATGCTTTTGTCAATGAACGACATCCCGAAAAGAGAAATCGCCGCCCCTGGCATACGATCGACATGGTGCAACACCGTGGTGCGGACGGGCGGCAGCACCTCTATTCGAGCAAGCCACCGCTGCTGGCCACACTGCTCGCTGGCCCATACTGGTGCCTGCAGAAGTTGACCGGCGCCAATCTAAAAGACAACCCCTTCCTGGTCATCCGATCACTCTTGTTGCTCTGTCATGTGGCACCGTTGGGACTGTATTTCGTTTTGCTTGCCAGAATCAGCGAACAGTACGGCACTACGCATTGGGGTCGAATTCTGGTAATGGCGTGTGCGACTTGGGGAACCTTCCTGACGACCTTCGCAGCCACACTCAACAATCATCTACCGGCCGCGATTAGCGTATTGCTTGCGTTATGGGTCACCCTCCCGGTTTGGCAAGGCAAGCATCGCGCGACCTGGCGTTTTGCGGCAGCTGGCCTGTTCGCTGCGTTTGCGGCAGCCAACGAATTACCGGCGCTCTCTTTTCTGGCACTCTTCGGAGGTATTTTATTTCTCCACTCCCCCAAACAGACCTGTGGAGCCTTTCTGCCCGGCGCAGTAATCGTCGCAGTTGCCTTCTTTGGCACCAATTTCCTGGCGCATGGTAGCTGGCGCCCCCCCTATGCGCACCGTAGCGATGGTGCCAACCTGGCAACATTCCCTGGCCATTTAACCGATCATGAATCAGACGACGACCTTCTCGAACAATCACGTCGCACCCTCAGTAATGCGGGGCTGGAAATTTCACAACAGGCCGAGCTGCGTCCCAGTCATCGCTCTGACAGACGGGAACTCTATGACGCTCAGTCGCAGCGACGTTTCGCCCTGCTTGCTACCAGCAGCGGAAAGATCCAGATCCGCGACTGGGACAACTGGTATGACTACCCAGGCAGTTACTGGAACAGTGAGAAACGCAGTCGCATCGACCTTGGTGAACCCTCCCGGTCGATCTACGCACTACATGTATTGATTGGACATCACGGACTGTTTTCGTTGACACCCATCTGGCTGCTGTCAATCTATGGTGTCTGGCGCTGGTCACGCGCGCGACCAACCAGGCTGTTACGGGGTTTTGCCGCGCTAACCACCACGCTGACGCTGGTTTGTCTGGTGTTTTACCTGGCGAGACCGCTACCAGATCGCAACTACGGCGGTGTCGCTTGCGCGTTTCGCTGGATGTTCTGGTTTACACCGCTGTGGACGCTCTGCTTGCTCCCGGCAACGGATGCCATGGAACGCTCAGCATGGAGACGGTGGAGCGTCTACGTGCTTCTCGCCGTCAGTGTCGGCTCAGCCAGTTATGGTTTTGCCAATCCTTGGCGTCACCCCTGGCTCTATGCATGGTTCTGGCAGAACAGCTGACGCCGATCCGCGCGGCAGGAACCACTGCACACTTATCGGGCGCGAAGGCAGTAAAGGTGTTTGAAACCGCGAATAAACATCCGACCGCCAGCCACCGCGGGGGTACTGTGACACGATTCACCGAGGCTCGTTTTTCCCAGTAATTCGTACTTGGGGCCAGCTACCATCACAACCACAGTCCCATCACGGGCAATGCAGTACAGTTTGCCATCGATACACACGGGCGATCCTGAGTAGATTCCACCCACGCGTTGAGTCCAAATTTCTCGCCCTGTCGCCGCCTCTAAACAAACAACCACTCCGTTGTCACCCCAAAGGAAGAGATGACCTTGATAGGCCAGGGGAGTCGGTACATAGGGA
>CAZITS010000551.1:0-4492 GCA_964542185.1 uncultured Pirellulaceae bacterium | reverse complement strand
GCTCACGGTCCGTTCGAACTGACTGCGATTGTGTTGGCTGCTGGCGCTGGATTGCGATTGGGTGTTGGCTGGTTGTTTACGGGAGGAATGACGCGGGCCGCCTCTTTACAGCAAACGGCGTCCGAGACGCTTCCCATCATGGCAGCGGCGGGCATCCTGTTTGCATTGGCTGCGTTAATCGAAGGATTCTTGTCACCTTCTTCAGCGCCGTATTGGGTAAAGGTGCTTGTGGCGATTATTTCTAGTGCGATTCTAATGATCTATTTCGTGTTGCTTGGCATGCCTGGCAGCAGGCGTCGTTCTCTTGGTATCCCGCGTTTTGACACTGACACGGCTGAGTAATTTCGTGCATTTTGACAATATACAAATCAAGATTCGTGAGCGCGGGTTTCTGGACCTCATGGATCTAGGACTGCAAGTGTTTCGAGTGCATTTGCCGAGATTTTTGCTGGCGTTTGCATGTGGCGCCGTGCCCTTGCAGATATTAAACCATTTTTGGTTTCGCGATTTGGTGGTAGTAGATTTTCGCGAAGGATTATTTACGGCGAACGAAACCTGGCGACTGATTGGGTTTATTTTGTGTGTTGGGCAGATGGTCTTCATCGAATCTCAGCTTGCAGGGATCATTGCCACCAAGTATCTGGGGTTGGTGCTCTTTCAGAAGGAGCCGCGAATCCGGCCGGTACTGCGAGAGGTTGGTCGTGCTGGCTGGCGACTTCTTTGGTGCCAGGGACTGACACGTGGTGTCGTTGTTGCTGGCGTACTCGCTTTCTGGTCGCGGTCGTCGAATTGGTCGTTTGTGTGGTTGGGAATGCTGACCTGTCTGGTCGTTCTGGTGCGGGCACTACGGCCTTTTCTGAACGAGATTGTACTCCTTGAGAACAATCCGTTGCTGGCGACTAAGTCCCACTCGCTGACTATTGGGCGCCGCAGTTATCGACTGCATGCGCCGAGTTCAGGAATGCTCTTGGGACGCTGGTTTTGTAGTGCGCTGATTGGCATCGCTTTATCGATTTCAGTCGCGGGACTTTTTCTGTTTGTGTCGGGCGTTATGTTCCAGCAATGGTTTCCCGGCCCATTCGTGATTCAAATCGGCGTTCCTTTAGCAATGTGGATTGTCGCCGCTTACTTGACGGTGGTGCGTTTTTTGAATTATCTGGATTTGCGCATCCGCGATGAAGGTTGGGAGGTGGAGTTGCGTATGCGAGCCGAGGCCGCGAGGCTAGAACAGCAGATGACGCCAGGTCGACCCATACCTGGGAGTTCGGAATTGAGTGAACTCAACCGTGTTTCCTGAGTCTTGTGTTGGAGATACCCGAATGACGTTGGCATGCGCCGATTCTGGAGTCCGCAAGTGTCTTTTGACAGTGTCGCGAATCAGGTGCAGGTGCCGTGGTCTTCATGCAATGGCTTGGCGTATTGCGGTCGTATTGATTCTACTGAGCTTGTGTTTCTCCGTCAGTATTAGGTCTGAGGAAGTCGAAGACTCTGAGCTGAAAGTGCGAGAGGCGTTGCGCCAAGAGCGTTTTCCCTGGTATGACAAGAGTGCCGACGATGTGCGTGTTGTTCCGTTTCGCGTTTCAACAGATGCTGAAGCTCGGTCTCGCCATTCGACATGGGTTAAGGGGACTGCCCCGGCGAGAGCGAATTCGAGGCTCTCAGGGTGGTCCGGTGTTTCAGGTCTTTTTGACAGTGATGTCTGGTCAGCTGTGGCATCGGCGGTGGGCATCCTGCTGTTATTGGGAGTCGTGGTATTACTTGTCTGGACGTTCGTGAAGTTGCTGAACAAGGAGAACGACCACGACGACGATATTGAGGAAACGCATGCAGAATCTGTACGGGTACAAAATCAGATCGACAAGCTGCCATTTGACCTTGCCGAGCCAACAAGAGACTTGCTGACAGCAGCCAGGAAATCCTATGAATCTGGAGATATTCGGCAGGCCATAATTTACTTGTTTGGTTACCAGTTGGTTCATTTGGATAGCGTACAGGCAATTCAACTAGAAGATGGCAAGACCAATCGTCAGTGCCTATCTGAATTAACCGGGTCCAAATTGCATGCTATTCTGGAACGAACCATGCTTGCTTTTGAGGACGTATTTTTCGGTGAACTGCCGCTAGAACCAGCGGTATTTGATCAATGCTGGAATGACTTGGATCGCTTTCATCAATATTCTAATTTGATCGAAGCACGCTGATTGGACGGCTGCGATGGCTACCAGATCTCGTTTGTTCAAAGCCGGTTCGCAAAACACATGGAGTGTTGTTTCTTGGCGCAACGCCGGTGTTTTCAGTGTGACGCTCGTGGCGTTGCTTGCTGGTGTTTACCTGCTAGGGAACGTCGAAAGTAATGTAGAGACCCGTTACGGCCGGCGGCGTGAAGGGAAAAGTGTAAACGGAAGCGGCGTTCTGGCCGGTTTATTTGAACGTGCAGGTCATCAGGTAATTAGCCGAGCTACTTTGAGCCCTGCGATGGAACGAGCTCAGACGATTGTCTGGATCCCCGATGATTTTGCGCCGCCTACCAGGCTGCAGTCGGAATTTCTTGAAAAATGGCTAAGCAGCGGCGCGGATCGTACGGTCATTTATGTAGGGCGTGATTTTGACGCCGGGCCTGAGTATTGGGAGAAGATAGAGCCTCGTGTTGACCCCGCCTTGTTGCCGGAGACGCGGCGGCGTTGGGCACAGGCACAAGCTGCTTATGATTACGAACGGGTTGGTGCTGCCGATAAAGTTGAAGCACAGTGGTTCACCACACAACGTTCTGTGGCGCAGGGGAAGACCGGGGCTCTGGCAGGACCCTGGACGGAAGGGCTTGAATTAGAGAAAACTGCGATTGTCGTGGGGCACAATCTGCTTCCCGAGTCGTCAGGTGACAGGTATCGCGTCGAGCAGTTGTTATCTGTTGATGAAAAGCCATTTATTACACGGTTGCAGGCGCCACATTGGCCCGATAGCCAGGTGATACTGATATCGAACGGATCGTTTCTTCTCAATTTGCCTTTAGTGAATTCTGAGCATCGAAAACTGGCAGGGCGTCTGGTCAGCCAATGCCAACAGGGATTGTGTGTCTTTCTGGAAACGGGACCTGGCGGACCCGGAATTGACAACCGAGAATCGCGGACACCAGGTCTCACGGGGTTCGAGGTGTTGACGGTGTGGCCAATTAGCCCGATCGTAATTCATCTGGTTGCCCTGGGATTATTGGCTTGTTTTTTGATGTTTCCAATTTTTGGCAATCCCCGCACACTGGCGGAGGAGGACGCCTCTGACTTCGGCGAGCACGTGCAAGCATTGGGTGATTTGCTTTATCGAGTAAACGACAAAACGCATGCGCGGCGACAAATCAACGCTTATCGAAAGATGGTGCACGGAGAATCTGCCCCGGAATTCGAGTCGACCAGCGAAGTAGCAGGCGGTCCAGACGACGCATACCAGGAAGGCCAAGCTACGGTCTCCGAATCCAGCGCGCGGTCGGGTTCAACGGCCGCCGAAATGGCGTTAGAGCAGGCACAACAAGCAGTGCAAACAGCGCAACGAGCAGGGTACAATCTTGATTTTACGATCCAAAGCCTGCAGACCGTCGACAAGATCATTCGTGAAATACGTAATTCAAAGACGGTGATCTCGACAGCGAGTGATCAGGTGTTTCAGCTCGGGTGCTATGCGGGTGAGACGATGCGTCGGTTTCATGGGGGGGATTGGCACCACCCTGACGAATCGGATCTGTATCGCATGATTGGTCCATACATGCTGGTCGTGGTGTCATCAGTGGCGGCGGTGAAGGAATCCCGACCTCAGATTCTCAACCCGATTGGAAAGGCGTTGAACATGCTGGAAAATGATTCAGCAGGAACTCTGGTAAGTTATCACGAAATGGTTCAGCGTTCTAATACAAGCGAATCGAATACGACTCGACCTCTCTGATTCGCTTCTTTGCAGCCCACGTACTTGAGATTGAATGAGGAGCACGTTTCGAACGATGAGTAACCCAACTGATCCCGCTGGTTCGCCGTTTGCCGGTTACGTATGCCAGGCGTGTGGCTTAACGAGTCAACGGCAAGCCAGCCAGAGCGGTTCTCCCATCAAGTGCGAGAATTGTGGTAGCCCAATGTCTTTGGCTGACCAGGGTGTTGACGCGACCCACAATGCATCGAGCACGCTAGCGCCTGTGGTAGTAGAGAACCATCCCAGAGCAGGTGATCCGGGTGCAGTGCCGCCACCGGTTCGAGGTGTTGCCCAGCGGTTGTCGAGTGCACGGGATGGTTTCAACCAGCCGGAACTGGCGCCGACAATGCTGTCCCATCCGACGGTGGCGGCTGGTTCTGCGGATGATGTCACGAGTGAAAGGTCATCAACACGAGAGTTGTTCGACAGAATCACAAGCGAAATCCGTAAGATCTATGTTGGTCAGGAGGAACTCGTACTGGGTTCGCTCGTTGCGTTGTTCTCGGGTGGCCATGTGCTGGTCGAGAGCGTACCAGGTATG